>NZ_DIXC01000041.1 GCF_002435945.1 Mesotoga sp. UBA6090 | reverse complement strand
TATTCCCTACTCGTATATTCTCTACGAGTTGCAGGTAACTCCTGGTGGAACCGTCTTTGTTTTTGAAGTGTTTCAGTCTAAGAAACATGGCACCTATATTATATCATCCCACACAGGTACACGTCAAGTCATAGCAAAGTGACAACAAAACCAACGTGGCACCGCATTTCAAAGACGATTCAAATATCTACCACGTACTTATGCACCTTTCAGAGCTTCTTCCTGCGATTTATTCCCCTTTGCTGTCAAAGTTGAGTCATAGATAATCCGATAGTCGCCAGCTCTTATCCGCCATCCCTCTCTTCCGGTCAACTTACTTGAACCTCTTGGACGTAGATTCGATGCTAGCAACAATATCCTTTGCTTGATTCTGCTATTGTTTGGCTCTCGAAGCGACTGAAGTTCTTTTGCAGCTCTGCTGAGAATAAGAAGTTTGTATGAGTCAGACATCTTCGCGCTTGAATTTATCTAAAGCTTCTTCAAACGGAAGAATCTCGTCGGCTGACTTCTTGGCTTTGTCGTATGCTCGAATCTCTTCCAGTTCTTCCAGATCATCAAGAATCTTCTTATATGTAGAAATACTAAGGATCACGCTAACAGGTTTTCCATCTTCATTAACAATCATGCGGGGTTCTTTCATTGAATCACCTCATCTGGAATTATAGCATTTCGGGAGCGGTTCGCCGTTTCGACGCTGCACGTCAAGGTTCTTGGTTAAGAACTATGAGAATAGGAGAGGGGAAGAGACTGGAGAGAAGGGAACTCTTTTCTCGGAGGACGGCGGTCCGCTGACGGACAACGTTGTTTTGAGCAGTGATCAGCGGGTCTTGGTTCTTAAGCGTACAGCGGTTTCTAAGTTCGAGATCCCGTGCAGAGGCATCACGGGATTACACGCAAAAAATGGGACAGACCATACGTGAAGTCGCAATGCGCCGAAAAGCATCGGCGGTCAGTTTAGAAGTGAGGCTCGCTGGCGCGAGGAAGTGATGCCCGGAGGATCATCCGGGGAAGTGAGGCCGACTGCGTCGGGAAGTGATGCTGGCACTTACGCGCCAGGAACAAAGCGAAAAGTTGCCTACCGATCTTCTTTATCTGTCATCCCATTCAGAATCATATTCTTCTTGTAGGGGCGAACGGCTGTTCGCCCGAAGAGGGGGAAGCCATCTCACAGGCGCAAAGCAGGAGGCAGAAAGGAGCCAGTCTGCTAACGCAGGCCAGTCACCTTCGGTGGCCAGTCAGGCTGCGCCTGGCCAGTTCCGGCTACGCCGGGCTAAAAGAACCGCTTGGATAAGAAACGCTGGTCGCCGTAAAGAAACGTCCTTGGTCCTTCGTCCAAGACCGTGGACCCGTCCTTCGAAAGATCCGAAGCAGAAGTGATGCTGCTTCGCAGGAAGCCTGTCAGGTCAACAGTCAAAGGTCCACCGTCCTCCGATAAGAGAGTTGCAAGACGCAAGGCGCCGAAGATCATCGGCGGTCGCAAGGCCCGCTTCGCGGGGAAAGAGCCACGTCTAGGAACGGGTTATGAAATTCGGGTTACTAGGAGCGGGTCATCAGAACCGGGTTTTGAAGAACGAGATCCCGTATAAGAGGATTACTGGAAGACAGTGCCTGCACAGAGATTTTATCACTCCGACCTGGCCGACAAGTCCGTCAAATTCTGGACTGCTCCGACAGTTTTCATTGGGTAAGGTTCAAAAAGACTTTTGCTTTTCCAGATATTCTGGAGGATTCCGCTATTTGCCTTACTTAAAGCCTAAGATCTTCCAGTCGCCTATTTCCAACACCATGAATATGGGTCCCAACTTTCTCTGGGTTCTTCTTCTTGAATTAGAGGCAAAAAGACAACTCTAAGCTTTTCCATTATTTGAGTGAAACTCTGTTCATTCGGAAGTTCATTTCTGAGAAGAAAGGCCTTCCACTGCTCGATCATTGTCTTACTGTTGATAAAGCCTTCCGAAAATACTTCAACAAGAGAATTCACTGAAGTATCTCTGTTAATGAAGGTCAATTTGAGCGAGTTTGAAAGGTCTTCAAACTTGAATGCCGAGGACTTACAGAAATGATATATATCATAGAAGTCTTTCATCCTGCTAGTCGTCACACCGAGGCTCGCGATTGTCTGGATTTTCTCTGCAATAGCGGTTTCAATCGAATAAACCATTATGTCAGGCTCTTCCGATCCAAGAATAGTTGGAAATGTCATGTTGAGTGGCCCTGTGTATTGGACGTCACCAAATCCCACATCTAGCTGTATATTGCCTGTAGTCCTTTCCATGTTCCACGGAAGAATAATCCTGCTGCCTGGGTGGATGGATTCCTTCTTTATCGTTTCAACCTTGAAGGAGCTGTTGAATACTATCCCATCTTCAACCTCTACAGATATCACTTCAGATACTATCTCACTTATTTCATCGGTAGAGTAAGAGTCCTCAACGCAGAGAAAATCTATATCCTTCGTAGGTCTGAAATCATTGAATCCAAAGATGATTGAGAGCATGGCACCTTTAAGCACAAGTTTTTCTCTATGCCGGGTTTTAGACAGCCTGAATATGAAACGCTCTTGTGCATAGCGTCGAAGCAGCACTGTATGTTCAGTACCGCTCCTTCTAGAGATGTTGAGGAGCAGTGCCTTTACTGAAGCGGCAGTGTTTTTGTTCATTTTTTCCTCATGCATTAACCATTCCTTTGATTAATGGAAGTAGTAGGTTCTGTACATGCAGCGCTTCCGCATATTTCATCAGAGAGACCACGTTATTGTTGGTCGAAATGAGGTAGTTCTTCAGCGATTCGATCGCAATATCCTCTCCCATTCTCTTCCTCATGCGAAAAAGGTCACACACTGTCTTTTCGCGGTTATATATTTTGAAAGATCCTATCTCAGTATCTACAGTCTCAATACCAAATGAGTAGCTCCTCTCTCTGAACATGAAGAATTTCGTTGGAGGAAGCTCTACTACCGGTCTCTTGTAGTCGTGAGGAATGGCAACATGAACTCTCTTAGGTGTAAATGTTGAAAGGCCGTAATAGTCTGCCGAAGAAAGCAGGCATATTACTCCGGTTCTAACGGCCGTGCACACGTCCACATACGAAACGTAATCATTATCAGAAAGCTCTTTTAGCCTATAAAGACCTGGCTTTATTCTAACAACCAGTCCAGCATCCAGGAGCTTGACCAGGGTCCTTGAATGCACTCCAGATTCTTTTAGGCTACCCGTTGTTGCGTATCCCTTTCTTGCTCTAAAACATTGAATTGCCCTCTTCAAGGAATCACTCTCCGGTTTGTTTCGACTACCACTATTATACACTGGTAGTTAAGTTGATCCAGCACGGCAAAAATACAACAGCGAAAAATAGAACTCAACAAATTTCTTCTCAATATTGTTTCGTATTTCTCTGCGAGTATAGTTTCCAAGTATATGCTTTTATGAAGATTATCTGGTCTCCGAAAATTGAGCGATACTGATAGTCGATTTCTCGGGGAGTTATTATGTCTCCCGTTGTGATGTCGATTCTCATCGGGACTCTGATTTTGCCGCATCAAGCTTCGATTGATACCCTGAAGTCGTTGTATTCATCTTCTTCGCGAATTGGCATCATACGTTCGTATTTGAAACTAACCCCGTCATCAAGCTCTGTGTTTATTATTTCAGAAACAACCTTCTTCAATGTATCCTCTTTCATTATCTACTCTTTCAACGGTAAGAGCGAGATCCCGTATAGAACCATTACGGGATGACAGTCCTTCTCTCTTCCCGTCATGCCGGACCCCGATCCGTCGTCTCCGTCCTTCGAAAGAGCGAGAAGATACCTTATAGCCGATTGTTGTCACGATGCTATAATTGATTCAAACAGATGAGGAGGCTTCTATGGCAGGTATTCAAAGAGTTGTTCTAGATCCAAATATATGTCATGGCAAAGCCTGTATAAAGGGAACCAGGATTCCTGTTTCTCTCATACTGGATGAGCTTGCGGCCGGACATAGTTTCGAGCAAATTATCGATCAATATCCTTCGTTGGTTCGTGAGGACATTATCGCCGCTATCGAATATGCTTCTCTGCTTACAAAAGAGCGAGTTGAGATTCTGCCTTGAAAGAGAAGTTCAAGCTCGATGAAAATCTTCCCGAAGCTGCGCTTGCGCTCTTTCGCAAGAACGATTTCGATGCCGCTAACGTGATAGAAGAGCAACTCGCTGGCGCAACTGATGAGTGTATTCTTATGGTTTGCGGAAATGAGAATAGAGTTCTCGTAACTCAGGATCTTGATTTCTCCGACATCACGCTGCTTAGTCGCACCGAGATTCCAGGAATAATTATATTTCGTCTCAAGACCCAATCAAGAGAGGCAGTTCTTGAAGCGCTCGAAAAACTAATTCCTCTGCTCAAAAAAAGCTCCGCAACCGGGAAGATAATGATTGTAAGCGAAAACAGAATAAGAATTAGAGAAGCATGAGAGCGTACTTCGGAAGCGCGAGAGACGCGAAAAATGGGACAGACCGCAGGACTATTTGGGAGTCAGTGTGCTTCGCACGCCAGTCACCTTCGGTGGCCAGTCGCACTTCGTGCGGCCAGTTCCGTTTACGCCGGGCGGAAGAGCCGCTTGGATAAGAAACGCTGGTCGCCGTAAAGAAACGTCCTTGGTCCTTCGTCCAAGACCGTGGACCCGTCCTTCGAAAGATCCGAAGCGGAAGTGAGGCTGCTTCGCAGGAGGGAAAATAAGCCAGTCTGCTACGCAGGCCAGTCTCTGCCCTTGGCAGAGGCCAGTCGCACTTCGTGCGGCCAGTTCCGGCTACGCCGGACGGAAAAACCGCTTTACGCTGGTCGCTGAAGGCTGTACGCTGGGGAAAGCATCACAGGAAGTGAGGCTGCTTCGCAGGAAGTGATGCCCGGAGAAACATCCGGGTAAGTGATGCTGACGCCTACGCGCCAGGAACAAAGCGAAGAGTTGCCTACCGATCTTCTTGATCTGTGATCCCATTCAGGATCATATTCTTCTTGTAGGGGCGAACGGCTGTTCGCCCGAAGAGGGGAAGCCCTCTCACAGGCGCAAGGCAGAAGGCAAAAAGTAGCCAGTCTGCTGACGCAGGCCAGTCGCATTAGACAAGGTTGTCCGTTGGCCGTTCACCGTCCTCCGAGCGGTGGAGGATCGCCACATTGCCGCTCAAACGAACATTCTTAGGAGGTTGATTTGATTGATTGTAAACGTGATACATCTGTATCACTACTTAGCACATCAGTGATACAATAATATTGAGGTGATTGTAATGAAGACGGTTAATGTTAGAGATGTTCGAAACAGGTTCAGCGAGATTGTTGACATAAATGAAGAACTTCTCATTTTAAGGCGTGGAGTTCCGGTGATGAAGATATCACCCATCTCTAAGGAAGACTTAATGAAATACTATCTTTCAAAGGCGCAAGAGGAAGCAGAAAAGATCGGGCTCAGTGAAAAAGAGGGGCTGCAAGTTCTAGACGAGTTGAGAAAAGAGATGAAAGATGAAGGTCGTTATTGATACGAACGTTGTGATTTAGGCGGCTCGGTTCTTTCAACCAATCAGCATGATACTTAGCTTTCCTGCGCAAAAAAGATTCTTGGTGAGTTAGAAGTATTTGAGGAGATTCAAGGTTGTGGCAAAACGAGGAACTCAAACTAGAAGCTCTCCATTTGAAGAAGGCTTAGAGAAACTCAAGCGCGAGTATTCCTGATCCTTACAATCTACTTATTCTTTGCACTGCTACGAAGGTAGAGCATTACATATTTCAAGAGATCTCAAGAATTACAGTTGTTTGCCTCATCGGCGAAGCCTGCTGCGAATAGGATGCTTAATCTGGCAAAGAGCACAGCACATTTAGCCAGAGAGACCACTTCAAATATACTGAACAACTAATCGAAGAGAAACTCAAGCAAGTCTTTCTTTGTCATTTCAAAGTGTCCGGCAATTTCTATAAGTATGGCGTTAAGTGTGCCTGGCTTCAGCGTACTGTGATGAGGAACAGTTATATGATGCTCCCCCTTCGGCTTTGTAGTTAGTCTCACGTGACTGCCGGTTTGACGTGTGACCTCATACTCCAGCTTTGTGAGAACTTTCAGAAGTTCTTCAAAGGTTACATCTCGAGGGAGTTTCAAAGAGCAATTACCTCTTCCTTAACGAAATGAAGCCTAATTATCCTCGGTAGCTCGCTTTCGTCAAAATGACATCTAATTGCGTCCCTGATGTTCTTCTTCAGCTCTTCAAGAGTCTCAGCTTCAGTAAATATGGGGTGACCTAAGGCGCGTGCAAAAAATCCAGAAACGGAATCTTCTTCGACGAGAAAGATTATTTCGGTTTCCAAGTTCCACCTCCGTTCTTTCTCCAAGGTATCGCTCGTTTTACGGGCTATACAAATAGAGATGATTGATTCTTCAGCTGTTCTTCCCTGATCAGTGTAGTTTATGTTGCAAACAGCTACTCAAATGAATTATAGCATCGTTAAGTGAGTACTCAAAAACCTCATATCCCGCCACACAATAAGAACGGATCTTAGAGAGAGAAGACGCCTTGAGTCTAACACGAAGCCTCGCTTGGAGAAAAACTATATTCGAGACTTGAAAGAAGCCTCTCAGGTCAAGCGTCATGGGTCCGCCGTCCTCCGAAAAAAACGCAAAGATCGGTTTATAAGGGGCGGGTTAGCAAGAACGGGTTATCAAAACCGGGTTATAAAAGCTCGAAAAAAGGGATTGATTTGCGCCGAGGAACATCGGCGGACGCAAGGCCCGCTTCGTGCGGAAACAAAGGATCGGGTTGATAGAGCGGGTTACGAAGTGCGGGTTAACAAGATCGGCTGGGAAACAAAAGAACGGGTTAACTAGATCGGGTTAAGAAAACCGGGTTATGAGAATCGGGATTTGAAGAACAAGATGCTGAATCAAGTTCAGACGAATGTGGCTAATTCGCAGAACGGTGGACCGCTGACGGACAACGTTGTCTTCACAGCGTTAAGCGGGTTTTTGCTCTTAAGCGTACAGCGGTTTCTAAAGTGTGCTGAGGTAATCGGTGAATGTTGGGGTGGGAAGTTTTCGTCGTTTCTTGATCATTTGGCTCCAAATGGTGTTTCCTTCAGATTCGTCTATTAAACCTTTGAGTAACGCAGTATGAAGAATCATCGGGGTCGTGAGGTTCTTGAGATGAAATAGCTGAATATAGTACTGAATGTCCTTGAAGTTGTTGCTTGCTAACATTCCTTTGCGTACCTTTGCTAGTGCTATTGCTGAAGCCTCGCCTTTTCCTATACGTTTCTGTCCACTCTGCGGGTCTATTGTCAGTATGTAGTAAAGTTTGAATTCTTCTGTACCGACAAGTATTTCAGCCTTTCTAATTTCATCTTGAGACAGCAGCTGATTCACTTTGCTTGAAAGATGACTTATGCTTGGATTTGAAAGCTCATCCAATTCCTGTTCTGGAAGGATGATCCGCCTAGCGTAAAGACTTAGCAATATGTCTGTTCTATCGACCCACAAGAATGAAGAAATACAGTCAGTGTCAAAGAATATCGGCTCAGTCATATCTCTCTTCGTCTTCTACGGTTCCGTATACGATATCTGACCTGAAAGCGTCAAGAAGGTATTGTTCATATAGTCCTTCGGAGATCACTTCTCTTTCCCTCAGTGTTTCTGCAAGTTTCACATACTTGCCGAATGTTGTGGCTTTCTTCTCCCCAAAAGAGGGTCTGTACAGGGCTACATCATAACCCTGTTCTTGAGCTGACTTTATAACTCCGGTTTGCATTTCAGCTGCCTTTGCTTTCGTCAAATATCCTTCTCTGATAAGTCGAATTAGTGTTGCCTGCCTGCTTAGGCCGTAATACTGCTCAACCTGTACCACGTCTTCCAGCGTTGTTTCTGCTTTTTTCTGAATTCGCCTTTCAAGGAATTCTCTAAGTGATTCATACGGGGCCAGAAAATACGACGCGAATTTGTTGGCTTCGATTTCAGCCGCGTCTTTTTCATCAAATGCTGCTGGACAGACGACTCTATGGAGTTCTTTATGAAAGTAGATGTGACAGAGCTCGTGGGCCGCAGTGAAGCGCTGCCTGCCGTATGTTTGCTCTGAGTTTATAGCCATTATCTTGTTGTCTTGATCTCTTACACACATCCCGCTGATTCTTTTGCCTAAAGGGTAATAGACAAGAGTCAAGTCATTTATGCTCCCAAGTACAGCGAAGATGTCTATTGGAGAGAAAACATCTTCGCCAAGTTGCTTTCTCATCCAAAGAGCATTTGCATTTATCTGGATATCATCAAGCATTGTACGTGTTGACCTCCGCCATTTTCTGCATTTCCCTAAGGTTCAGAGCAATTCGGTTTATGACAGCAATTGATTCCAGGTCCTCGGCCTCCAACTGTTTCGCTCTCATTGCAAAGGGAATCTGCACGAAACAAATATCTTCTTCCAGCACCGATTCGACAGGAAGACCA
The DNA here is from genome assembly GCF_002435945.1 of Mesotoga sp. UBA6090. Lineage (NCBI taxonomy): Bacteria > Thermotogati > Thermotogota > Thermotogae > Kosmotogales > Kosmotogaceae > Mesotoga > Mesotoga sp. UBA6090. Next base: position 8,509 of record NZ_DIXC01000041.1, on the reverse strand, counting down.
AAAAGGTGAGCAAGTTTTTCCAGAGAAAGCGCACTTAGCTGTCGCTGACCACTTTCGAATTTCGAGATGTAACTCTGATCTACCCCGAGATACTCTGCCAGTTGACTCTGGGTTATTGAGTTCTTCACTCGTAGTTCCTTCAACCTTGCGCCTAAAGCTTTCCCGTCTAGCATATCGATCCCCTCCCAAACAATATTATATCACTTGTCATATTGACAATAGCTATTTGCCTGTAGTGTATGACACATTGAATGAGTTTTTTGGTTGAGAATGGAGCGAAGGCCGACTTCGCCGGGCAGAAGAGCCGCTTGGATAAGAAACGCTGGTCGCCGTAAAGAAACGTCCTTGGTCCTTCGTCCAAGACCGTGGACCCGTCCTTCGAAAGATCCGAAGCGGAAGCGAGGCTGCTTCGCAGGAGGGAAAATAAGCCAGTCTGCTACGCAGGCCAGTCTCTGCCCTTGGCAGAGGCCAGTCGCACTTCGTGCGGCCAGTTCCGCTTCGCGGGGAAAGATCCTCAAAGCCAGTCTGCTAATGCAGGCCGATCTTCTTGATCTGTGATCCCATTCAGAATCATATTCTTCTTGTAGGGGCGAACGGCTGTTCGCCCGAAGAGGAAGTTCTCTCACAGGCGCAAGGCAGAAGGCAGAAAAGAGCAGTCTGCTGACGCAGGCCAGTCAAATTAGACAAGGTTGTCCGTTGGCAGTTCACCGTCCTCCGAGCTGGAAGATCGTTGCAAGTTCCATGATGTAAGTTGCAAGAAGAAGCCAGACCTCTATCTGAAAGAGCAATGATAAGTGTAATCCCCCTTTCAAAGTCATCCTGACAATGCTCCTGGTCAGGATCTGGGCTTTGGTCTTGACGAAGGACGGGTCTTCTCAGCGTTCAGCGGATCTTAGATGCGAGATCCCGTGCAGAACCCCCAAACAGGAACATTTTGGGGCAGGCTCTACGGGATGACAATCTTAGGTGATTCTGTAGGGGCGAACGGCTGTTCGCCCGAAGAGGAAGTTCTCTCACAGGCGCAAAGCAGAAGGCAGAAAAGAGCAGTCTGCTGACGCAGGCCAGTCAAATTAGACAAGGTTGTCCGTTGGCCGTTCACCGTCCTCCGAAAAGAACCCCTTCGTTAAGGACCACGAGATGAGGAGAGGACTAGACGGACGAGATGCGATCCCGTACAGGAACACTACGGGATGACAGACCCTTCACGTCATCTGACAATGCTCCTGGTCAGGATCTGGGCTTTGGTCTTGACGAAGGACGGGTCCGTGATCTGGGACGGACAACGAAGGACGGGTCTTCTCAGCGTTCAGCGGATCTTTCGGTTTAGATCGTCCTTGCGCTTTTGGCGCGGCTATCTTATTGACTCTGGAAAGGAGAAGATCATGATTGCTTTTCGTTTGAATTCTTCTCACTCTGAAATATCTCGATCAATCTCGCTCGAAGAGAAGGTAAGTCGTTAACGATGACGGCCCACACTATGTCAAAGTTGACACCTGAATAGTCATGAATCAGTCGGTCTCTTGTACCAGCTATTGCTCTCCAAGGAATGTCGCTGTGAGCTACTGTGAAGTTATATGGGAGTTGTTTTGCTGCTTCTCCTATTATCTCGATGTTTCTGATTACTGCATCCTGCGTCTTCAGATCGGCGGTGAATTCATCATATGATATATTCTCTACATAGGCCGTAATTCGTTCTATGCTATCGATCATATCTTCAAGGATCTCACCGATTCCTCTTTTAGACATATCTTATTGACTGCTCTATATCGTGCCTAATTCGGGCGTTTCGTATGCTCTTTAACCCAGAAGGAGTTAGTAAATCAACCTTCTTTAGTACGATGCGTTCAAGCTGCTCTGAGAGGTCCATGAATTCTAAACCAGGCACCCTGTCAAACTCTACGTAGATATCTACGTCGCTGTCGTCGCACTGATTTCCTTTCACATACGAACCAAAAACCCCTATCTTCGAGACAGAGAAACGATCTCTTAGTTCTGGAAGATTTCCACGCAATGCTTGTAAAACTCTTTCTAGATCTTGCATAGTATCACCTCAATGAAATTCTATCACAGCCGCCGGAACGGTTGAGCAAGGCTGGCGAAGAACATTCAAGAAGTGATGCTGCTTCGCAGGAAGCCTCTCAGGTCAACCGTCAATGGTCCACCGTCCTCCGAAAAGAACGTATGAGCCGGGTCTAGGGTCTCGCAAGAGCAGAAGTGAGGCTGCTTCGCAGGAGGGAAAATAAGCCAGTCTGCTACGCAGGCCAGTCTCTGCCCTTGGCAGAGGCCAGTCGCACTTCGTGCGGCCAGTTCCGCTTCGCGGGGAAAGATCCTCAAACCCAGTCTGCTAATGCAGGCCGATCTTCTTTATCTGTGATCCCATTCAGAATCATATTCTTCTTGTAGGGGCGAACGGCTGTTCGCCCGATAACCGATTTAGTTCGCGATGATGAAATGCCAAGTTGCGGATGAACCAATAGTCTCAAGTGAAATCAGTGTTTAGTATAATAATGCCTATCGATTCAGGGTTTTAGTTTCTCTATGTACTCCAAAAATGGAGCAAAGCTCTGAGGGCATTTCAGGCGGATGTCTTCCAATGATGCTTTTCTGAGTATTTCTGCAGCCGTTGTCTTTCCGTACCGCTTTTTCGCCTTTCGGAAGAGACTCTCGATGATTTTTTTGGTGGATTGTTGTCGTCCTGTTCTTCAACTTCTCTGGACCACGTTTTGCGGATATTCATGCCAAGGCATTCTTGAAGTTGATCAAAAGCTGCAAGCAACAAAACCTCTAGATCATGTTTAAAGCAGAATACTTCGAATCTGCTTTTCAGCTCGTTTTCACTTTCGGAAAGCATAGCGGCGAATGCGTTCATAACGCCATTGCGCAGCTGTAAATAACTTGTGTGAGGAACACCTACATTGTAAGGATACAGGTCGGGCAAAAGAACGACCGCGCTTTCCCTGTTATTTCTCATGATTTGGTAAGCCTTTCTAGGATACTTTACCAACAGAGCTCTTTTGTTGTTCGACATGTTATCCGACTGACCAACACTTGCAAATTCTATAGCAATGCCCTCTGAGTTCTTTTTTTCAATTAAGGGTTTCATAAGTGTCGTCAAGGCGAGCCTGTCAGACTCTCCTTCAACATAAACCATCAGTTGGTTCATTTTCCTATCATCTCGAACTCTCCGGACCGGTGCATTATCTCTAACTCCTGATCTCCGAATTCTTTGAGATTGTCGATAAGGGCTTGTGAAGTTGACGGCTTCAGTGATTTTATGTCGCCTTCTGCCTTCTTCAACACAAGGATATTCTCTATATCGAACATGGAAAGAAAGTATGATGAATGAGTAGTGAGCAAAACCTGCGTCTTGTCACTCAATTCTTTGAATAGTTCAGCCAAAACTGGATATACTCGAGGATGGATTCCTTGATCAGGTTCATCAACAAAAACAAGAGTTGGTGGGAATGGGTGAAGACATATGAGGGCCCAACATAGTATCCTCAGTGTTCCATCAGAAAGATCGGCCAATGTCAGTTCTTCTTTAACGGAGTCCTCTGACCAAAACGCCATAACTTGGCCGGGTGCTCCTCTAGCCTTAACAGTGATGTTTCTGAAACTTGGCAGCATCAGCCCAAGATAGAACTTCACTCTTTCAAAGATTTCAGGATACTCTGTCTGTAGATAGAGAAGCACTGCACTCAAGTTGCCAGCGTCCTCATGAAGTATCGGTTCCTGTTCTGTAATGGATGGACGCCTTAGTAGTTCGTTGCTCATTCTGAAAGAGTTGTAGAATCTCCATCTTTGAATATACTCACGTAGATTATAAAGCATAAAGAGTCCAGGATTGTTCATAGTGCTTATCGCCAGCTGATTTGCCTTCAAAAGCTTAATCTTTTGCTCTTTTAGCTTCTTGAGTTCCGGTTCGTAGATTGTCCCTTCACCATTTCTCAACTCCATATATAGGAAAGGCTTATCGTATTTTGTGGATAAAGGCCGGGAAGTTTCAACCCTTTCGTGGTCGACTCGTATTGAACCCATGGGGCCAAGTATGCTGCCGGAATAAATCACATCGGCACTCAAACCTGCATCGATAGTTGCTTCCCATTCAATGCGTTCGTCACCTGGAACATGAAAGATCCTCATTCCCGAAGAACCTTCGATGATTTCTGACGGAATCTCCTGGTAGGCACTATTTCGCAGAAAGCGCAATAATTCCATCAGACTTGATTTTCCGGACGCATTTGCGCCGATCAATACCTCCAAACTGGAAAGTCCCACTCTGAAATCTTTAAATGGTCTATATCCAGCGATTCTTATATTTTTCAGTCTGAACTTATCGAAGTTAATTTGCGCCACATACATCACCACACTATTAGTTACCTTTCATCTAGATTATACATAAAAGTATAGGGATTAGGTGCGCCGAAGAACGTCCGGGGAAGTGAGACTGCTTCGCGGGAAGCCTCGCAGGTCAACCGTCAACGGTTCTCCGTCCTGCGAAAAGAACGTATGAGCCGGGTCTAGGGTTGTGGGGTCTAGGGTCTGGCAAGAGCGTTGGGAACTGTTGTTGTAAAGAGCGGTTCTTCGTTCCGACACTTCGTGTCCAGGTTCTTGGTTAAGGAGCGCGAGAGAGTAAGAGAGAAGGAGAGACTGAAGAGATGAGATCCCGTACAGGAACACTACGGAATTACAAAGCAAGTGGATTTAGCGGAAGGCTCAACGGGATGCCAACCCTTTCACGTCATCCTGGCGTGCTTCTGGTCAGGATCTCGGTCTCAGGATCGAAAGGAGGTCCTGCTACAACTCAATGAAAACTCAGTCTATCAGAGTTTTCGAGAAGGTCACCGATTATCTTCACTGTTTCAAGTGCGTCGTTGAACTGAATGCCTTTGGCATAGCTGTTTTCATTTTGATAGTTTTCCCAGAGTCTTTTCTGATACTCAGAGTCCATGAGTTCGTAGACAACGCTTTCGTAATCAGCGAGTATATTGGATGATCGTCGTCTAAGTGCGGTGTTTTCAATTGCTTTCTTTAGTGTCGGTGTGGAGATTTGGCCTTTCTTCAGTCTGAAAAGCGTGTGAACGTCGTACAGATCTCTAGGACGAGAACTCAAGACACTTCTTCTCAAGATAGTTTCGTATTTCTCGGCGAGTATCGTTTCCAATGTATATGCTTTTATGATGATTTTCTCTTCTCCGAAGATTGAGCGATACTGGTAGTCGATTTCTCCGGGAGTTATCGCATCTCCAGTTGTCATGTCAATTCTCATTGGAATTCTGATTCGACCGAATCTTGCTTCCAAAGAAACACGGAAGTTGTTGTATTCGTCTTCCTCGCGTATAGGCACTATTCGCTCGAACTGAAAACTAACCCCATCATCTAGAGCTATTTCGATTATTTCGCTCACAACCTTTTTCAGCGTATCTTCATTCATTGCAATGTTCTTCACCGTCGTATCCATATCTATTGTAGTTCTCTGCCCAATACCTACAATAGATGCGATAAGAAGCCCTCCCTTCAATATGAAGAACTCTTTGTAACGGGATCTGGCCAGTCGGTCAATAAATCTTTCGAACATGAACATGTGAAGAATCTCTCCCGCCCTCAAGTCTTTCTCTGCGGCGATTTTGCGAATCTCTTTTTTCAGCTTTTCGGGGTTTATCACAGCAGAACCTCTGTATAAGTATGCAAGAGATCTTCAACTCCCAAAATCCGCGAGTATTTCGATAGTTTCGCAATATCATGCACGCCTCTGAAGTAAAATCTCAAGGCATTCGAGACGATCTGAATATCAAACTTATCTTTCTCCTTTAGCAGATCACAGATGGTTCTTTCGGAATCGTAAGACCTTACATTGTTTCCAAAAGGCGATTTGACATTGGCCAAACCCAGGTCAAAAAGGGATCGTTTCACGTAATGGAAAACCAGATCACTACGCTCTTTCGAAAGATGGGTTACGTTTGATCCTTGAGATACAGTAATATGGTATTTGGATGGTGCCCGGTCTGAGAGACCCAATAGATAGAGGGATGTTGTGTGAGAGAAGACACAAGATTTGCACCTCATCTGGAGTATCTTGTACTCATCTATTATGTTTTCTGATAAGAAGTATATTCCCCGCGAGACCCTCTCAAGCTGTCCCAGCTCAAGAAGCCTTCTTAGCTCTTCCTTTCTAATTCCTTGTGCTACAACATCACAGGTTTCAACAAAACCATTGTTTTCGGCAGCGATTTGTTTGATCCTCTCGAGGTCATTCATCGTTTCACCCTCTGTACTTACGTGCTTTAATAATACCATATTAACGCACGTTAGTACAACTAGTATCATTCGACGCCAAGTGAGGCTACTATAGGACATTAGACGAGATGCGCCGAAAACGTTGCGCATACAATGCCAACAAAGAGAGTGCCAGCTAGCGACGCACTGAGAAGCATCGGTGGACGCAGGGCTGGCGCGAGGAAGTGATGCTGCTTCGCAGGAGGGACAATTAGCCAGTCTGCTAACGCAGGCCAGTCTCTGCCCTTGGCAGAGGCCAGTCGCACTTCGTGCGGCCAGTTCCGCTTCGCGGGGAAAGATCCTCAAAACCAGTCTGCTAATGCAGGCCGATCTTCTTGATCTGTGATCCCATTCAGAATCATATTCTTCTTGTAGGGGCGAACGGCTGTTCGCCCGAAGGGGAAGGAAGCCATCTCTCAGGCGCAAAGCAGAAGGCAAAAAGTAGCCAGTCTGCTGATGCAGGCCAGGCAGGCTGCGCCTGGCCAGTCTCGCCTTCGGCGAGGCAAGTTCCGACTGCGTCGGGCAGATGAGATCCCGTACAGGAACACTACGGGATGACAGACCCTTCACGTCATCCTTGTGTATTGTCATAAGAGAGAAAGTAGAGAGTATAGAATGAGGGTAGAGGGAGTAGCCAGTCGTCATCCTCGTGCTCCTGGCCAGGATCTCGATCCGGACGAAAAAAGCCAAGAATGAGTTTTGCAGGGCCTACACGGGCGAACTAGAGTGCACAGAACCTGATACTAATGTCTGTTCTAATAGAGGAACCCGAAGAGGAATAGCGGGATGGTGTTTCCAAATCCGATTTCGATTCCATCACGCAGCACGAATCCGTTTGAAGAATCTTTTAGCTGGCGTCTTCCCTTGTCTGGACCACCGACTTCGAGGGTTATCTCCTTGTCTTCTTCACGCAGGGAGAAGTCTCCAGTTGATGGTACGCAAATCCCTAGGTGACTAACTTGTGAGACGAAAAAGGCTTCGCGTATAGTTCCCATGTTTGCCTCAAGATTCCATTGCGAAAGGCCAAGAGCATAATAGAGATTGGTTTCGCCGAGAAAGACTTTCGAACCGCTGCGCATTCCTTTTACTCCTCTCCCGCATGGAAGAACTCTTCTCAGTACTCCTGCCCTCTCTAGGGAATCCAGATAGCTGTAGAGGGTGACTTTGGTTATTCCTAACTCCTTGCAAAGCGATTCCGGGGAGATCGATGGAACAACACTAGTGGCTACAAAGGCGATGATCTTCTTGATGATTGCTGAAGCCTCGCCTCTCAGTGAGTCTTGCTCAACAACATCCTGATAGATCGACTTATCTAGAGTGTTAAGTAGTCTCTCATAGTAAGATGCGTACGAAAGGCGGAAAGGATATGAACCAATCCTCAAATACTCCCTGAACAGTTCCAGCGGTTCTAGCTTCTGAAGCTCCCTGCAAGTCTCCATGTGATTCTTGAGGAGCTCACTAAGATCTAATGCTGGAAAGTCTTCTCCCCTTTCCAGATTTATGAATTCCCTGAATGAGAGATGCCTGAGTTCATTCAATACTGCTCGCCTTGAGAGGTCTGCGGTCCCTTTCACTACGGAGTATTTCGAGCTGCCCGAGAAGTGAATCTGCTTTTCCGGATGCGAGTCATGCAAGGCCTTGATGTCATTTGCCCATCCTGGCTGTCTATGAGCTTCATCTACCACAAGTGTCTTGCCGCCAAGCTTGAAGAATGTGTCTCCTATGCCGTAGATTCCCTCTCTAAGAACTAATGGGTTATCTCCAGAAATGTATAAGAAACCCTTTTGTCCTTTTTCAAGGATTCTCTGCAAAAGCAAAGTCGTCTTTCCACAGCCCCTCGCTCCAACGATACCCAGAAGCGGGTCATTCCAATTTATCGACGCATATGCGTAACGCTTGAACTTAATAGGAACAGAGCTCAGCAGTCTCTCCTGGATTTCAAAAAAAGGTTGAAGGTCTACCATGCCGCACCTCCATACAGTCTTTTATATTATACTATATGCGTACCTATGGTTTACTATACTGTACCGTAGTCTATTTCAGTGGGTATGCTTGAACCTTAGTTCCGGTGAGTAGCCCAGGGGGATTTCACCCCCAGGCTCTCTCAGAACCGGACTTGAACCTCTCGATTCATCCGGCTCCCATTATCCAGCCGCATAGAATATCCCCATTGTCCAGTGTGCAAATAGACGAGACTCCCTACGAGCAAGAGCTTGGAGCCATTTGCCCGCTT
>NZ_DIXC01000040.1 GCF_002435945.1 Mesotoga sp. UBA6090 | reverse complement strand
AATCCTCCTCAAGCTCTATCTTTATCTTTCCTTTGTCGAGATCATCCTTCAAACCAAGTCCGGCAATTACTGCATCAACATACTCTCTAGAGTCTTCATCGAGACTTCCAAGAGGATCCTCTCGGACCGAATCATCGGCTAAAAAAAACCTCTTCCCCACAAGATCCATCGAAATTAGATTTAGTGATTCAAGCCTTTCTTCAAGAAGCACGTGTGAGTAATCGCTGTCCGTATCGACGACAAAGTCTTTTCCATCTTTGGTACTTCTTATGTTTGCAAGGCTTAGCAGAGTCCACAAGAGAATGAAATCGTTCCTTCGAAGGTGCTCCAGTATCTTTGTAAGCTCTTTGCCATCACCTATCTCAGAATCTTCGGACTTGTTTGAGTCAGCTTCGACAGCGATCGAGTCTGTCGAAGTTGTTTCATCTGCAGGGATGAGATCGGATCGCACTTTCCCCGATCCGCTCTTTAGAAGTGTCATCACTTCAAAAGTACCGCGTTTGTCTTCGGCATATCTTAGTTCTCGATTTATCTCCCAGAGAGACGAGAGAAGTTTGAAGTTCCCACCGCTGGCTTCACATACAAGTTGCTCTTTGACCGCGTCTATTACCTGTTCAAGAAAGACTTCGTAAGTCAATCCTCCGGACTGAATATCTTCCGACATCTTCAATATCTGTGACGGATCTCCAGATGAAAAGGCAGAAATAAACTCCTTCACGACCTCTTCAGGAAGAATGCCTAGAGTAGTTCTCACAGACGCTTCGCTCACATCGTCTGCAAAAGTGATAACTCTCTCCATGAGATTCACTGCGTCTCTCATACCTCCGTGAGCCGCCTTCGATATGTATCGAAGCGCTCTATCATCGAATTCTAGCCCCTCTGCCTTGGCGATTTTTCCAAGGTAAGTCATAATTTCCTTTTCGTCAAGAGGCTTGAAGTTGAAGATCTGGCACCGAGAAAGCACAGTCTCTGGAACCTTCTCAAGATTGGTGGTGGCAAGAACGAAGACAACTCTATCGGGAGGTTCTTCAAGAGTCTTTAAAAGTGCATTGAAGGCTTCTCTGGTCAGCATGTGAAATTCATCTATAATGTAGACTTTGAACCTGCCCATAACTGGCCTGTAAGATACGGCATCCCGTATCTTCCTGATCTCGTCTATCCCTCTGTAAGAAGCTGCGTCCAGTTCAACGACATCCATATGGGAAGAGGAATCAATTGCCCTGCATGAGTCACAGTCACCGCACGGTTTGACGGACTCCTCCGAGAGGCAGTTGAGCATCTTGGCAAGAATGCGGGCAGTCGTGGTCTTTCCTGTACCCCTCGAACCTGAGAATATGTAAGCGTGGGATACTGTATTGTGTTCTATTGCCTTTCCCAGGATCTCTTTCACTTGATCCTGTCCAATCAATTCACTGAAATTTCTCGGTCTATATTTCCTATACAAAACTTCAGACATCTTAATCACCCGTTCATCTGAATTATAGCAGATCGCCCGAAGTTTGTTTGGGAAAAATGAGAACACTCCAAGGAAGTTAGTGAAATGCTTAACTAACTTTTCTCCTCACCGACGTAAATGAGAGCTGTAGAAGCAGCTACTAGACTCTTCTCTTCTCCCATTTTCCTCTCAGGTAATAAAGAATCATTATGGCTGCTTCGGCTATGTCTGAAAAAACATATGAAAGCCAGACCCATACTATACTTGCTTTCATTACCGTTACGGCAATAATCAAGATCGGGATCTGAATCATCCACCTTGAAACAACGCTTCCCACGACAAAGGGAAAATTGTATCCAGATCCTCCAAAAACAGCCGAAAGGCCGAAACCATAGGCCAGAACCGAAATGCCAAGAGAGCCATACTTCAGGAAACTTGCTCCATAGCTTATTATCTCTGGATCGCTGTTAAAGATGCTGATCACAAGCTCACCGGCAAAGAAAGCGATTAAGGCGAAAACAAACATAAAAAAGAATCCAATCAGGGCAGCCGTTTTCGCGGTCGCCCTCGCCCGGCCGACGTTATCTGCTCCGAGGTTCTGCCCCACCATTGCAGATCCCCCCATACTCAGTCCCACCAGAGGCATGAAAGCCAATCCAAACAATCTGCCGGTTACACCTACTGCAGCCACGGCCGTGGTCCCGTAAAATGCGACGAATTTGAGAACCACAACTGCTGCGAGATTCCTGAAGAAACCTTCCAGACCCGTTGGAAGGCCGATTGTTAGAAGCTTCTTGTCTATGTTTCGATCTAGCCGAAATAGCCCCGACAACCTGGGCTTGACACCTTCTCTACCCGAGAAGAGAATGTAGAAACCAAACAAGAATGATGCCGTCTGCGCAATAACCGTTGCGACCGCAGCGCCGAAGACGCCAAGACCAAAGCCAGGGATCCCTGTTCCAGGTACTTTATCAAACATCATGATTGGATCGAGGACGATATTTAGTACACTTGCGACCATCATTATGTACATGGGGCTTTTTGCATCGCCTATACACCTAAGTGCAGTATTCACAGAGTACGAAGAGAACATCATCGGTAGGAAAAACAAACGAATATAACCGTAGTCCAGCGCAGATGTCACGACCTTCGGATCGGTAGTGAAAAAACCAAGTGAGGGTTTTAGAAATGCTGCGACCAGCAAGGCGGAAATAAGGGCCACAATGAATTTGAAAGTGATGGTCTGTTCGATTGCCCTGCTGGATCCGTCAAGGTCTCGCTTTCCGTAGCTCTGAGAAATCAACGATATTGAACTTTGGCCGATTATTGAATTGAGAATATCTACAATCCAGAAGAGAGTGGTGAAGATGGTCACCCCGGCAATTGCTTCGCCAGAAATGCGGCCAATCCAGAAGATATCCACTATGTCGTAGATCATCTGAGCGCTGAATCCTATCATTGTAGGAACCGACATCACGAGAAGATTCTTCAGAATATTCCCCTGAGTAAGATCTCTTGCCATTCTTGCCCCCTAAATAGCCCTTGTGAAGAGATGCGAAAGAAAACCTCTATCAATAATGAACACAGGAATTATACACCTTTTCTTTCCTTCAAACCGGACCTCTCTTGAGTAGATTTAATTATGATGCATTACGGCCTAAATCGTTGCCCTCAGTCTATCCAGAAAATTCTCCTTAATGAAGTCGATTCCATTCTCCCAGAAACTAGAACTAGAAATGTCTATCCCGGCTTTTCTCAAGAGGATTTCCGGTGAGTCGGAACCACCGCTCTCGAGCAAGACCACATCCTTCTCTTGAAAACATCAGCATTTCTGAGAAGATTGACGCACTCTCTGCCATAGTGAGAGGGGTCTCATAGTTCAGCATAGTCTACTTCGAGGACAGCACTGCATGGAGACCATGACCCAACTCGTGAGCTAAGGTCAGAACGTCGCTCATCTTGCCTCCAAAATTCGCAAGAATGTACGGATGAATTTCCGGTGATGCATATGAGCAATAAGCTCCACTTCTTTTGCCAGGCATGACTGATCCATGTATGAAGTTTCCTTCAAAGAATTCGGCATCTATACGTTCTAATTGTGGATCGAAATTTTCGGTTACCTCAAGGATCATGCTCTTGGCTTCCTGCCAGCTGAAAAGATCTTTGAAATCGCCGATCGGTGCATAGATATCGCTATGGAGAAGCGATCCCTTATTCATAATCCTTGACTTGAGCCGGTAGTAATCCTGCACCAGAGAGTACCCATTCGAAGTTGCATCTACTAGAGACTGTACTGCCCCATCCGGGGTTTCGTTCTCTCGATTCCTCATAGAAATTGGAGAAGAATAACCTCTGCTGGCTGCTTCAATATCCCAATCCTTTGCGAGAGAGTTGTAAACATTGGTCAAGACGACCCTGTTTTCCTCTGATTTTCTGAAAAGACTCACAAACGCCTTCTTTCTCACTTCGGGATCTTCGTCCCTTCTCATTGCCTCGACTTCGCTTTCCGTAAAGTTTTTCTCATCTTCGCCGATTTTCAATCTATATATGAAGCTCGAGGCGAATTCATCGTAGAGATTAAGCAGGGCTTTCTTCCCCGTCAGTTCTTTCAAAGTAAGCATCTTCTCTTCTGGTTCGCTGAGCATATGAACTCTATGAGTTCGAATAAGTTCGAGATAATGACTGTAGTTTGCTAACTCAGTTGAATTCAACAACCTTGAGAAGAAATCCCCTGAGACTTTCGACAGTTCCAGTTTCAGAAAGAGGAGGTCGCTTTCGAGCTGCGACTCAAGATCGTCGATCTTGCGGATCAGCTTCTGGATTGTCGGTACGGCCGGTGTTACTGAGTGACTCAAATATGCGAACATCGACGGCTTTGCTAATTTACTCATAACCTCTTCGATTCTTTCAAAAACTAGCCTTAGTTCGCACGCTTCTATACTCTCCTCTGCGATTCTTCCCTTGTATTCCTTCATCAGTTCGTCCTTTTTCAAAATCACGTACCGCAGGTCGTCAATCAGGGCAGGATCATTCGCTGAAGAATAGAGCTTTGTTAGGTCCCACTCAATAAACGGTCCTTCACTCAATCTAGTCAATACCTCCTTCTCCATACTCCAAAATCAGTTCGCCAAAAGAGCGGTCGCGAAGAAGTCCGGAGACTTCAATCCAGCAGGTGAAACTGTATGAACGATACGTCATGAAATCCATTTTCGTGTAATCGAGGAACTCCACTTCATCGAGTCGCATTTCTTCTCTGCCAATCCATTCACCGGTGATGCAGCAGACCATCCCTTCTTCCAACCAGTAGGGCAGTTGATACTTTCTGAGAAAGAGATGAGTCATTTCATGGGCAAGTGTCTGTGAGAGGTTGGGAACCAAGCTTAGCGGTTGCACAATTATTGTGTTTCCTTCTGCTGCCGCTACAAACCAGTAGCCGATGCCGGAGAGTTCAGAGAACTCTCCGGCCGAAGAAGCAATCAGAAGAAGATACGTTCCACCAACGTGCATTCCAGTTAGTTCTTCGAGTGCACTCCTGTAATCTTCAAGCTCGGGTATTTCCCATGACACATATGTGCTGGTAAAACAAAGAGCCGTTGTTTGAAGTAGCAGGACTGACGCTAATACTAGTAGTTTCATTCAACAATCAGTTTTACCGATTCCGTATTGGCTCTAACATCTCCATCGTACATCGCCCATGCCTGGACGGCCGGGATAATGAATTCGCCTTTAGTTAGTATCCTCCAATTGCTTTTTGTCACAAACTCTCCACCATCTCTGAAGAAGAAGGAAATTCGATCGAACCTTGCATCCTTAAACGTGTAACCCCACCAATAGTAGTCATAGTAGTAGAACTTCGTGTATCCCAGGATGTCGGCCTCGAGATTCTCTTCGACTGAAATGCCGGTGGATGGCAACATGTCTTCCAAAACCACATACGGAACATCATCGGGTATCGTTATGTGGACTTCAGAAATTATTGTTTCACCTACAGAGATAGGTTCGGGTATTCCCAATTTGATCGAGTGAATCTCTGCAGTCGCTGCATCATAGTAGCCGTATTCCAATGTTCTGATGATTATCTCTCCATCGCTAATACCGAGAACATCACCTTCGTAAATCCTCAACCCGAGTCCGTATTCGCCTAGCTTCAATTCCCCTTCAGTAATTGCGAGTTTCATCCCTTCTATGCTCTTTGAGACACTTATCTCAAGAGAACCAACTTCATCTGGAGAGAGCGTCTTTATTGAAGAGACCACGTAAGGCGAATCTATCTGCGGAGTGGTAAGGACATGCGTATCGTCCATCGGCACGGCGAGTTTCCTTCTGAGAATCCTTTCGATAGCCAGACCAGTGCTTTCGGCTTCGATCACTTCCATCTCAACCGTTGTCTCGCCGTTTGTCGAGACAACCACCATATCAGTACTCTCGACTAACATGTTCTCTCCTGCAAAGGGAACTGTTATCGAATCGGAGACATCGCCCTCGAAAATCACTTCTCCTTTCTCCGAAAGCACTTTCACTTCGGCCTCCTCGGAAAGCACATTGCTCACAGAAGAAAGAGAAAGAATGGCCATAGCCGTTGATGAGGTTCTATACCAGTAGCTGCCGTTTCCCATTTTCAACAGTCTCTTGGAGATTTCTGCAATCGTCGTAGAAGGCATTTTCAGATCGACGGATGCCTTCAAGAGTAAGGATAGAATCACAGTATCGTCGAAGAAATAGCTGAAATTCTCCCCAAGTATCGCATCATCTGCATTGAGATTAACATATTCCATTGCCTCTTCAACAAGAGCAGATGCTTTTTCACTCATATTAAGAGTCTCATAGGAAAGTGCGGTCAAGACAATAGAAGCTACATCCTCTTTGTAATCGACAATAGAGCCTATTGGATCTCTTAGCTTCCTGCTGAAGAGCACTGTTACATACTGCAGGAAGGGATCAGGGTCCTCTTTGTTCAAGCTTTTCATCGCCGAGTATCCCATTGTTATCACATCTCGATTTATGTCATAACCGTTCTCCGTAGCCAAATATAGACCCAGCATCACATAAGCGGTCATGAATGGAGTTGAACGATCATCTTTCCACCAACCCCAGCCACCATCGTAATGCTGAAAACCGTAGAGCCTCTCGAGTCCCTCGCTGACCACGACTGATACCTTTTTTACGAAAGACTCGTCTGCGCCTTCAAGAAGCTTTGAAGCAGCCAGTGCAGGAAGAAGCCTGCTCATTGTCTGTTCTACACAACCATATGGATAGTCAACCAGGTATCTGATTGCCTCAAGAAGAATCGGATCGATTGTGGAAGAGATGGTGATCGTTCCAATGGAGTTTTCAGCAAATTCAAGGGTCGTATTACCCTCGAGAAATTCCAGATTTCCAAACCGAAGATACGTAAACCTTGGTTTCAAAGGTATTTCATATTCAACTCCGTCGGACCCGCGACTTCCCTCAACAACGAATTTGACATTCAGCTTCTCCTCTTTCTCCGAAGGCAGCAGATCTCGCAGCTCTACCTCGTAAGTGAAAGATCGACTTCCAAAAGCATCTATCGTTGACCCCTTCTCCTCTATTACTTCTCCATCTAGATAGAATCCAGTGATCACGGGCATTCTGGAGTCAAGATTGTTCTTGACCGAGAAGACCAGATTCACCTTGTCACCTGCAATGAGGAACTCCGGAAGAAAGCTACTGACAGTCATGGGCTTCCAGGTTTCAAAGCTTGATTTCTCGTAGCTGAAGTCTCCGCCCAGGTCGGCAGCCAGAGCCCTGATTGTCCAGGTGTCAAGATCTTCGGGCACAACAAAGGACAATTCCGCAATTCCATTTTCGTCAGTGAAGGTTCCAGTTGACCAGAAAGCGCTGTCACTGAAAAGCTTTCTTGCCCTTACGTCTGAAGTCAAGCTCTCGTCTTTTCTTCCAAGATCGCCCATTCCAAGAGGGGCACCGCCAGTTACTTTGGATTCAGCGGCAGGCGGCTGAGATTCCAGCAGGTCACCAAGTTTAGCAATAGAAGGGTAGGCAGAATAGTAGAGATCATTGATACTAATTGTATTGAACCCTCTATTGAATGGACTGCCCAGGGACGCTTTCCACTGATCGTAGTCACCTTCAAATAGTGAAAGCATCGCCTGAGAAACCACTGCAACTGTAAGCCCCACACTGGCGGGATCTCCTTCAGCATCGCTTACATGGACTTTCATGTTGACAGTATCACCTGGTCCATATCTATCTTGAGTGAGCAAGCTTATTTTCAGGTCTCTCGAAACCGTCTGGACTCCAATCAGTTGTGACTGAACAATCTGATAGTTCTTGTATCCGACAACAAAGAGCATGAAATTGTCGTATGCATAGTTCTCTGGAATTTCAACCTCAATGGTGTTCTTTCCCTCAGTTGAGCTGAACGGAAACTGTTTGAAATCGCCTGAGAAGTCGGCAATAATCCATAAATCCATTGGTGATGACGTGTAGAATGTGACTTTCGCCTCAGATCCAGGAGCGGCAGATTCGACGGAGTCTATGAGTATGGATCCGTAGTAGTCATAATAACCGCTAGTGTAAACCGAATAGCTGTTCACCACTTCCGGTTCACCTGAAGGCGATCCGTTTATCTCGAAATAAACAACCGTGTCTGACGGTACATCTCTTAGATCAATCAGCACCTCTGCCTTTCCACCACTGTCGGTTGAAAGCTCTTTGCTAAAGATGTTGATTTTCAACTTCTTCTCAATCTGTTTGCCCTTGTCCATAAGAATCACGGGCTCTTCGTACCAGACCTTGATTTCGCACGCCTTTGAAACTGGCGTATCGTCATTCAGCTTCGTTTCAATTTTCACTACTGCCTCTATGTCAGTGAATCTGTAATCTACATCGAAGTCGAAAGTTCCCTGCACTACCTTGAACTCAACCATACTTCTTGATTGCATACCGGTATCGTCTGATACAGTGACAATTGCGTAGTATGATCCACTCTCAAGCTCTTCAACATATCCGATTACCGTATTTCCCAAACCGTCAAGCCGAGCCGATCCATTGTCAACATACTGTTTTCCTTTGTATATTGTGTAATCAACCCTGCCTAGAGAGACTGGGTCCCCAAAATAGTATTGAGACGAGACTTTTATTGTGATGGGTTCTCCTTTTCTGAAGGCCCCGATCGTAGGTTCTGATGTGGTGAAGAACGTAGGTTTCTTGTAGTCGGCAATCTGGAAGTAATAGTAGTCCTCGTTTCCTTCCCATCGGATAATAATCCTGTACGAACCTCTCGTAATCTCCGAGTAAGTTCGGAACGTCCCGCTTACGGAACCCAGATTGTCAGGTTCCAACACTTCACTGAAAACCCCTCTGTTCAAAGGATCAACTATCTCGACTTCGACAGAGTCAATTTCAGGTACTTTATAACCTGCAGGAGTAATCTCTCTTATGAATGACCTGAAGTTCACTACTTCTCCTGCTTTATATGCAGGACGATCAGTGAAAGTCAAGCAAATATCTTTCGATGAGAAGTAGTAATCATACTCTCCGGGTCTCCAGAGAATCGAACCCTCTGCTGACTGAACAAGAATCGCATCATCGACAGTGGGGAGGTAACTAAAGACAAACACTCCATTTTCTGTCCTTCCGATCAGCTCACCGTCTTTAAGTCTGTAAAGGGCAAACCTCTCAATAAAGTTCGAATCGTCTTTCTTCCAGAGTCTAAGCATTGCCCCATCTTCATGAGCAAGCAGCTGTGCACCAACCATCCGATAGCTTGTCATGAGCTTAGCGCTACCTGACTGCGATGAAACAACAATAAGCCTGAGGCCCATTAGAGCTTTCTCGGGCAAGTATATCCTTTGTTTCTCCTGTACTGTCTGTCTGAAAGCAAACAGTGGATCGCCGGAGATCCTGACATCTCCTGTGGTAATCGCCCCTGTAAGGTCCTGCTCATCAAGATCATAAATCTTGATATCGATGTAGTTATCCTTACCGTCTGTGTATATGCTAGGCAAATCGTCCAGAGAATACAGTTCTAAGAAAGATGATCTAAGCTCATAGCCGTACTGCTGAATCTGAAAGGCAATTGCCGTCAATCCAGTAAATAGAATAATCAGAAGAATCAATGAAGCCTTTCTCATCGCGTTCACCCTCCATTATTGCCGGGGTAGAAACTTGAAAGCGTATACCCCGAGATAGTTTTCGTTATTGTGTATCGGTAACCACTGATAAGGCATTGTTCTCAGATAATCTTCCATTCTCCAGAGCTTAAGAACACCTGAATCGGTTTCGGAAAGGGGTCCGGTATGATAGATTAACCCATCGCCAGTGTAAATCATCGAGTGAAAAGTTGATGGAGAGGGGTGGTGAAAAAAGATTATATCTCCAGGTCTTGCGACGCTGAGATCCCTGCCCTTAAATACCATACTACTACGGACAAGGTTGTAGGCATCTGCAAAATAAGTGAATTCTCCTTTATTGCTAATGAAAATTCTGTTCTTCAAGATTGGAATATCCGGGTAGTTATACTTCTTAACGTCGGGAATTGCCTGAAAATCTATCCCTGTCTTTTCATACCAAAGCTCTTTATCAATGTCCGAATCAAAAAACCATTGTTCGTCGTGCCTTTTAAGCGCCTCTCTGGCTGCGAATCTAATCAGCCCACTGCAATCTCTTTCTTGTGAGCTCCATCTGCTTGAGAATTCAATGACCTGATAGGCTGAGATGTTCACGAACCATGCTCTAAAACTTTCGGCGTCTTCCAAATCAAGGACCAGTTTGTCAGGAAAGCCGTCTGAGTCACTATCGATAAACTCTTCGAACTCAAGGGAAAGACTCTTGCGAGCCCTAAAGAGTCCCGAGAACGAAATAACTATTACGGCATCCTCGTCATCTGCACGAAAAGAATAGACCGAAGAGTTACTTTCGCTTGTGAACCGTTCCAGAGTTGCTCCTCTAACATGGGAGAGTATGGGTCTCTCATAAGCCGAATGAGGTACTGAAATTGAGAAAAACTCACCCCGTCTGATGGGGCCTGGCTTTGCTGTTATTGCAGTGTAATCACGTTTGAAATTCAGATAAGTTGCAGAGATGGCAATGGTTGTTAAGGCAATCAAAAAAAGATAGACGATGTTGATCCTATTCAAAAAAATCTCCCCTCAGAAATCCCCTCGCAATGACTTACCGTCTATAAGACTGAAGGCAAAGTTTTTGGTTCGAGGACTGTCTCTGACAAAACGACCACTCCTCTCCTATATCTTTCCATCTAATTGAGGATTTCCATCTCATCGAGGGAATGAAAAATTGGCCTTGTCAATCTGTTATTATTAGAGCAGAAGAGAACCGGGAGGTGACGATTTGCGAAAGAAAAACGCTCTATTCACTTTAGCAGCCATTATATTCTTTATTTTGCTTACTTCTGGTTGCACTGGATATATACTGGCAAAACCAGATAGCATAGTAACTAGACTGGAGAGGGAGATCAACAGGGGAAGGGAAGACAGAATTCTTGAGCTTTATGCAGAAAAGATTTGGGTCGCCACTTCGGGAAGTCCTTCGGGAAGGCTCCTTTCAAAACAAGACGTCGCCTATTTCTATAGTGAGTTTTTTGAGCTCTACGATGGTATTACTTACAGAGTGGAAGTTCATGGAACTGAAAGAGATTCGCGAGAAGCAACAATAAGTGTGTTCTTCACTCTAGACTACTCGTATGAAGAGAAGAAGGACTCAAAGAGCGGTGAGAGTACTATCTTACTTACGGGAATCGGAAGTCATTGGAAGATTTCGGGAGAATTCAACAATCCGATAATTAGTTTCTTTTAACCCGCCTCCATGTAATAATAGACTGAGGGCTATCCCCAATTCTGCAAAGATGTAAACGTTGCGCTGAGTGGTACATTGACCTGTTCTCTGGAATCACTTTTTCTTTGATGAACAGCAATCTATTTCTCGGTTTCACCTATTGCTGCCATCACTGAAGCGACAATCGATTCACTTGATGCAGTCGCTCCAGTTACAAGATCCACTTCAAGACTCTGGGCTTCGACAATTCTGTCTGTTAAGACTTCTGCACTTCGGGCATATCTGTCCGAACGATTCTGAACAATTCTTATCTCGACTATGCTCCCATCCCGTATCTCAACCTCAAGTGCAACGTAACCTTCTCTTCCAAGATAAACTCCATCCTCCAGATTACCAGCTGTGAACTCATCTGCTGAGTCTTCTCCTGTCTAGTGATCTGCCAGTTGAATTGAATACTACTCCGATTATTACCATCGAGATAACTAAGAAAAGAGAAACACTAACCGTGTATTTCATTTATACCTCTCGTCTGCCATCACTAATCAAGGAAATTATCTCTCGCATCTAGGCAAAAGAGACTTCCTGAATGAAATATTCTGATTACAGTTATCGGATTTATTGTATGATTCAGAGCATTCACCAGGGAGAGATCTTGAAAGACTCTATACAGCAGCAGAACTGGAGGAAATGATCCCCATGATGTCGTCAAACAGCAGCTTAGTCGCGCCCTTACCCATCATGACGCTCTTATCTATCTTCTTCACTGAATGTATCACAGTCGAATGCTGTTTCCCGGTTTCTCTAGCTATCTCCGTTACTTGCTTTCCAAAATGATTCTTCAGGATGTACATTGTCAGCTGTCTTGCCAGAACAATGTCTTTGCTTCTGCTTCCTGACTCGATCTCTTTTCTCGTCACTTTCATGATTTTCTCGATTGCAGAGTAGATCTGGTCGATAGGTCTTTGAGAAACAGGAACATTCACTGATCCTGTGAACGACTGAAGAATCTGAGTCGCCAGAGAAAGATCTATCTGAGATCTGAAAACACTGCTGTGAACAATGAGCTTTATAATCGCCCCCCGCAATCTTCTCAAGTTCCCGTCAATGTTGTCTGCAAGGACTTTCGCAACATCGTCAGGCAGTGAAACCGATTCTCTCTGCGCCAGTTGCTTAGCAATATGGAACCTCGTTGAAGGTTGAGGCTCCTGGATCGACATAAGCATCCCCATCTGGAACCTTGATTTGAGCCTGCTGTGAAAGGTTTCCAGCTCCTCAGGATTTCTGTCAGAACAGATTATCAGCTGCTTTCTAGAGTCATGAAGCTCATTGAACGAGTGGAAAAACTCATTCTGAACCCCCTTCTTTCCAATGAGAAACTGTATATCATCAATCAGAAGAATATCGGACTTCTTTCGATAGTGATCTCTGAACTTCTGAATGTTGTTCTCTTTTATCGACTGAATCATGTCGTTCATGAACTGCTCGCTGGTGATATAGAGCACTTTCTTATCGGGAAAATTGCTCATGGTTTCTTGAGCGATAGCTTGAAGAAGGTGTGTCTTGCCTAGACCTACGCCTCCATAAACGAAGAAGGGGTTGTACTTTCCTGGACTTTGAGCTACATCCAGTGCAACTTCATAGAGAGCCTTATTTTCGCTACCGACGACGAAATTGCCGAAAGTGTATTCGGGGTTTAGATTTGAGATCATTAGCGGTTTTCTCTTCAACAATGAGCCGGAGGTCTGCGGACCGGTGGAATCCTCTGAGGGCATCGCTTTGTTTTTGTAGATGATTTCAAAGGGTATTCTCTTGCCGAGGAGCTCGGCTATAGAATCGGAAATTGCTCCCCCATACTTCGTCTGAAGCCAGTCCTTTATAAATAGATTTGCAACAGAGAAAACGACCTTCTCTTCTTCAACTTCCTTCAATTCGAATGTGGAGAACCAGTTGTCCCAAGTTTTCTTTGAGACCTTCTTCTTCAGAGTGCTTATGATCGAATTAGACACAACGACCTCCACGGGATATTAGCTGTAACCCTGAAGTGAACCGCATAATAGGAAATACAGAATAATAAGTAGTACCGAAGCACTTACTACTATACCAGACTTAACACTCAGAAAAAATAGACAAATTTTGTGTTCCACTACAGAAAGGGGCAGACCATTTGTCTGCCCCTACATGTGATCGTTAAGAATTGGAAACTATTCTACTTTTATTGACTGAACTGGACAGGAATCAGCGGCATCCTGTGCACAAGCGGCTTCTGTTTCCGGGACAATCGCTTCTGCCTTTCCGTCATCATTCATCCTGAAAACGTCGGGACAAATCCCTTCGCATACTCCGCATCCAATACAAGTATCTTTGTCTACGTATACTTTCACACTCACACCTCCACCAGAAAAATCATGTGCATTATATCATGACCTTGCATTCTTCTACTATTATCTTGGCCATCTCCAGACCAACTCTCTTCTGACCCTCCGACGTACTTGCTCCTACATGAGGAACACAGATGACGTTCCCCAGTCCGATAAGTTTCCTTCTCAACTCGTCGGACGGCGGCTCCACCTCAAAAACATCAAGGGCGGCTCCAGAAACCTTGCCTGAAACGAGCCCATTATAGAGCGCCTGCTCGTCTATTGTTCCTCCTCGGCTTGCATTGATAATGATAACGCCGTCCTTCATCAGGGAGATCTCTTTTTCGCCAATTATATGTTTCGTTTCCGGTGTCAGAGGGATGTGAAGAGAAATCACGTCGGACTTCTCTAGCAGGGATTCAATTGTGGTCATGAGCTCAACTTTCATGTCCGTTTCCTTGACAAATGGATCGAAGGCACAGACATTCATGCCAAAGGCAATCGCTCTCCTCGCAACTTCTCGTCCAATAGCTCCGAAACCTATCAGCCCAATAGTCTTGCCAAAGATTTCGACACCCTTGAGCTCCTTCTTCTCCCACTTTCCTTCCTTAATTCCGTATGTACCTCTTGGAATATGCCTGACAAGTCCAAGAAGCAATCCGAAAGTCAGCTCTGCCACCGATATCGCATTTGCGCCAGGAGTATTTCTAACAATGATATTGTGTTTCCTTGCCGACTCAACATCAACGTTGTCCAGTCCAACTCCGGCTCTGGCAATTAGCTTAAGCTTCTTTCCAGCTTCAATGACTTCAGAGGTGACCTTTGTCGCGCTTCTTACAACTAGCACTTCAATCTCGGGCATTATCTTCATCAACTGATCTTTGTCGAGATGCTCTGCAGATATCTGGAAGAGATTGCTGTCTTCGAGTATCTTCATAGCGGTTTTGTCAAGAGGATCGTTAGCATGAAGTCTGAGCATCACGCACCCTCCTCTTCAAATATCTCCATAGCTACTCTTGCTCCAGTGCCAAACTCAACCTTGAATCCAAGCCTTCTCAAGACCTTTTCCAGAGAAGTAAGCGCAGTCACAACATCATAGTCAGACATGTAGCCTAGATGAGCAATTCTGAAGATGTTCCCTTTCATTGTCCCCTGTCCGCCGGCGATTGTCACTCCATATTCATCTCTCATGATAGAAACGATTTTGCCTCCGTCAACACCTTCCGGCACTTTGACAGAAGTGAGAACGTTTCCCGGTCTTCTGGAAAACAGCTCCAGTCCCATGGCCTTTATAGCTTCTCTTGTTGCCTTTCCCATAAGTTCGTGCCTTGCCCAGACATTCTCCATTCCTTCTTCAAGGAGCATTTTAACTGCGAGACTCTGCTGATAGATCAGATTTACCGCAGGCGTCCATGGAAGAGGGTCTTTGAGATATTTCTTGAGATTGAAATAAAAGCTTGTAGATTTAGTGTTCTTTGCCTTTTCAACAGCCTCTTTGCTGAAAGATATGAAAGCCAATCCAGGAGGCAGCATAAAGCCCTTTTGAGAACCGGAAACGACAATGTCCAATCCCCATTCGTCAGTGAGCAAGGGCTCGGCAACCAGACCGCTAATACCATCAACGGCGATCAGCTTTCCTGCCCTCTTGACGACTTTGCTGATGCCTTCGATATCCATTACGGTACCTGTAGATGTTTCACTAAGAGTTGTCAGAACCGCAACCGCATCGGGATTATCATTAAGAGCCTTTTCAACCAATTCGGGTGTGTAGAAATCCCCATACTCTCTCTCGATCAAGACAATCTCTGCACCGAAAGTCTTTGCGAGCTCTAGCCATCTTTCGCCAAACTTTCCAACACTGCAGACTATGACTTTCTCGCCAGGATTTACAATGTTCGTTACGGCCATCTCCATGGCACCTGTTCCTGAAGAAGCAAGAATGAACAGATCGTTCTCAGTCTTGAAAACCTTCTTGGTACCGCTTACTGCATCTTCATAGATCTTCTTGAACTGTGGAGTCCTGTGGTGAATAGTATCCCTAGCGCCTTCAAGGAGTACATCGATAGGAACCGGCGTGGGCCCGGGAGCAAGTAAGTAGTTCTTCTTAATCATCTTTGCCAATTTTGGCACCTCCAATTCAATCTCGTTTGGTTTGATTTCTGTATCGAAATAATCCACTTGATGTACTATCAAAGACAATAATGAGAAACAGAGAACATTCGATTTCTCATCTATAGTTTAGAACACGAATGTTTCTATCGCAACGCCCAGAATCTTCAAACAAAGACAATGATTATTGGTAGAAGCATTGCATCACTCTTTTACTTTGTTTTGCGCCCTACAGATTGCCGTCCCCATTTATTGAAGCGTTACGAAGAGCAATCGCCGGAACGACTGTCCTGTAGGGGAGCGTTTTATGTACTCATAATGCTAAGATGAGAGAAGCAATCAAAAAACTCGAAGGAGTGAATCGTTTGAAAAATCTGGTTCTCTTGGTAGTCTGGCTTTTCGTAGCTCTTTCACTCTTTGGGGTTTCAGCAATTCATGAGGCGTCCTGGGGTGTTCAGGGCGCCACCGATGGTCAGTTAAGTGATCCGCATGGTCTTGCCTCCGATAACAAAGGCATGATCTATGTGGCCGATACCTTGAACCATCGAATCCAGATCTTTGACAGCAATGGAAAGTATAAGGCTTCCTTCGGCAATTATGGAAGCGCAAACGGTGAATTCCTTTTCCCACATGATGTTGTAGTGGATTCGGAGGGATACATCTATGTTGCAGACTCCCAGAATGGGAGGGTTCAGAAATTTGACAACCGGAACGAATTCGTGAAAGCCTGGGGCACGAAAGGACCTGAGCCAGGTCAGTTCGATGGTCAGATGTTCATGGCAATCGACGGTTCCGACAAGATATACATTGGGGATACATTCAATCAAAGAGTTCAGGTCTTTGACAATGAAGGAACCCTCTTGATGACGATGGGGGCAAAGGTGAACATGTTCGATGCAATGAATCCCGGTAATCTTGCTTCGGTATCCGGTGTCGGAGTAGACATAAAGGGGAACGTCTACATTTCCGACGATATAGTGAGAAGAATCCAGAAGTTTGATGGCAAAGGGAATTATTCGGCTGAATGGGCCGCAAGCTATGCTGGAAATTGGGGACAACCCGGAGAATCAGTAATCGACCACCTCGGAAACCTTATCTACATAAATAAAATGACCAGCAAGATTGTTGTCTTGGATCCAGAAGGAAGCTTTCTTTATGAGTGGGGAGGCTCAGGAACAACTGTCGGTTTCTTTTCGAGGCCAATTGATATATCTCTCGGCAGCTATGGACACGTGTTTGTTCTTGAGCAGTCGGGCAACAGGATTCAGAGGTTCAGGATAGCTAACTGATACTACTTCTAACAACCAAGTGCAAGAAATCACCGTGGAACAAGTCGAAAGGAAAAGGAGGCTGATTTATGAAGAAGTTTATGGTCATATTGCTACTGGCTGTGTTGATTACGAGTTTTGCACATTCACAGAGGCTTCTGCCACAGGACAGCGCCAGATTCATTAGTATCGTGACAGAGGGTACTTTCAACAACTTCCCGGACAAACTTATCGGAGAGTCATTTGAATCATTCTTCGAGGTAACGAGGTGGAAGTACTCCAGAGTAGGGAGTGAGAACTTCGTAGAATTCACCGGAACCTTCACAGATGAAAACAACGAAACGACCACAGTTACGATGCGCTTCTCTGTTAAGGAAGAGGACTCGACTTTCCTGATGGACTACTGGGAGATTAATGGAGTCCCACAAGACAACGCAAATCAATTTGCATTCCTTGAGAAGATCTTCCTTCCTGACAGGGCCGACGTAGCGATTTCGATCGTCAAAGACGGGTACTTCTATGACTTTCCAGACAAGTTCATCGGAGAATCATTCAGCGTCTTTTTCATCGATGGTTACTGGGATTACTTCGTTTCTTCAGACAATCCAGATGTTGTAGAATTCGTGGGATCTTTCTACAATGAAAATGGGTTGGCACAAGCGGTTTTTCAGTTTGTGGTCGATGTCGAGCAGAGAACATTTGAAATCGAGTATCTGGGAATCGACGATGTTACTCAGGACGAGACAATGATTGACGCTACGCTTAATTCGATCTTCGCAACCAAGATCGCAGAAGTCAAGAATTCTTATTTCGACGTCTACTACAACTGGATGACTCTGGGAGAAGCTTTCGATGGCTTCTTCTATGACGCATACTGGGACTACTTCGTCTCTACCGATGATCTTGACATTGTAGAGTTTAATGGGAGTTTTGATCTAGGAGGTATTCCTGCAGAAGTATTCGTCCAATTTGAAGTGTATGATGATGGAAGCTTCGACCTCTATTACTGGGAAATTGACGGATACTATGAAAGTATAAATGCATTCTATTTGCTTCTTGAACTGATTTACTATTGATGCTCCAGAATAGGAGGCCCTAACGGGCCTTCTATTCTTTACTGAATGCTCGGGAAATCCCTCCCTGTATACAACGGTTACGTATTAACAGAACTAAACTCAACTGTCTCGCTCGAGTTCATCTCTTCTACTGAACAGTCATTATGACATCTTCCAAACCAACAAACGCTGATTTTGCAATTTCTAGTATATTCTGGCTGTCTTATGAAAAGATAACTCTCATTAATTACCGTTCGGCTACCTTGACAGATTGAAGAGGAGATTTACTATGAGAGCAGTTTTTTCGTTTGCGCAATTTCAGTTCTGGTCTTTTTCACCTTAGGATCGATCGCTTTAGCCGGACTTGAAGATGTTTCTCTTAATGATCTTGACCTTCTAACCTTCTCGACAAGTGAGTCGATGTTTACAATTCAGCATCATCGAAATTCGATAAAAGTCCGGCAATTCAGCTTACGTTTTGGTAGAAGGAGAAATCTTTGACCTGTCATCTTTGCGTCTCTGGTCTACCGGCAACCACATGGGACTCCATAATTCCGGCCAGGAACTGACATACGAACTGAAAACACACTCTCTCCTCACAAGGAGGCGAAGACCTCCGATATCAAGTCGGTAGGATTGCAGGTTGTGACTCTTGAAGAACTTGAGAGTTAAGACGGCAAGGACGGCAAAAAGAGCTACGTTGCAGTAGAGGGTAAGGTCTATGACTTTTCCAGATTCAGCAGGTGGCCGAGTGGCTCGCACCAACTCGGTACTCATCTCGGCGGAAACGAGTTAGCCTCTGAGTTGCTGAAAGACTCTCCGCATGGTATCCGTAAGATTTCGGGAGTCGATGTGATTGCGGCACTTGGTATCACAATTGATAAGCTCAAGAAAATGGACGGGCATGACGGCAAAAAAGCATACGTGTCCGTGGAAGGGAAAGTCTACGACGTCTCTGAGCTATCCTTCTGGCGGAACGGTTCTCATCAGGGCGATCTCCATCTCGCCGGCAACGATATCACAAAGGAAATTCTCACCGACTCTCCTCATGGGTTAGCCATACTTGACAGAGCCTATCTGGTAGGGCTTCTGGTATTTACTCGCGAACAGCTTGCTCGATTCAACGAGATGGCTGAAAACAAGAGGTATGTAGCATACGATGGCACAGTATTCGATGTCTCCGACTTGGAACTCTGGGAATTGGATTCCGGGATGGAGTTGAGTGGTGAAGAGGATGATACAGAGATCGAGCGACTCCAACAGGCAATAAAAATCGGCTACCTTGTCAATAACTGAGCTGAAGATTGGGTTTCAGCAGATAATTGGGAGTCTCTGACTTCGATCTAGAAGAGAACCGAAACAGTTTCTCCAGAATTTCGGAGAAGCGTACAATCATCTGACGCAATTTGGAAAATGCAGTTGGGATCGTTTGGGAGAAAGGATTTCCAGAAGGGCCGGTTTTCGAGAGCATTTGCCTTCTCATGAGCAGAGTTAATTATCTGAATGAAGGCAGCTGAGAAATGCGGCCCGGAAAACTGCCAGATCCATGTGCTGACAAAGGAGAGCGAGCCTTGCTCCCGAAGAGTCCAGGTCAGATCTTCCGAACTTCGAATTCTTTGAGGGAATAAGCTATACCGTCAACTTCCAGCCTTGTCTTGTGCGAAGACGAATTCAGAAGGATAGTGTGAGATTCCGTTCTTGTGATCCTACCAAACCCGTCTAATCTCCTTCGGATTCCCGCTTCGACGAGCAGGCTTTCGAGAAACTCCGTATGGGGAACTGAACTCAGGTAGTACTTGTTCACGCTCCTTACCAGGGCGGGATGACCAGGATATGGCCCGTCAAGATAGACTCCAAGTATTTCACAGTCGTCCGCTGGGAGGATTCTTTCCGCAACAAAAGAACAGGAGAAAACACGATCAGCGAACGATATCTTCACTGTCTCTTCAATCCCGCCGGCATCACCGACTCGAATGCCGATCAATTCCTCTAGAAAGCTGTCTTCGCTTTTCTTGATGAAATTGTGACCATCTTTTTGATCTGTAAGTGCCGTGAAGAAAACCTTCCCTCTAAACCTCTTCAACTCTTCAACGAAACATCGCTCAAGCTTAAGACTCGAAGGAACGAAAGCAACCGAGTACCCTTCCAGCGAGTCTCCGGGAAAAACAAAATCGACGTTGTAGCCAAGATTCCTTATTGCCCTGTAAACTGGCAGAATCGCATCGAGTAAGAGATCGAATCTATTGTTGAGATTGTCCGTCTCGTTTATCCAGAAGTTCTCATAATCATAATAAATTGCCGCTTCTCTCTGTGGAACGACCGCATCCCAGTTACTCAGTTCCTGAATGACTCTTGAAAAAACCTTTGCACGTTCAGTAGGTTCGCCGTCATAATCCAGAAGACCTGTGTGAAACTGCTCGGCACCAAATGGCAGTTGCCTGAATCTGAAGATGAGAGATCCGAAAGCACCGTGCGCGAAAGACTGCTTGACCCAGAATGCCAGTTGATCGGCATTGTGAGAGGAATTT
This sequence comes from Mesotoga sp. UBA6090, assembly GCF_002435945.1. Classification (NCBI taxonomy): domain Bacteria; kingdom Thermotogati; phylum Thermotogota; class Thermotogae; order Kosmotogales; family Kosmotogaceae; genus Mesotoga; species Mesotoga sp. UBA6090. The sequence goes on along the minus strand of NZ_DIXC01000040.1, from coordinate 44,135 downwards.
ATCGCGCGCCAATTTACCCTTCCAGGTTGTTGCTCCATCACGAGAAATGGCTGCTTCTTGAGACAGCGCATCAGGTCATGATTAAGTGCTTGAAGATCCGGGTCATAATCGGCCACAATGTAGTTGTCCCAAGATACGAAGTCGATGGAGTCCGAGAGTTTCTTATAGTCAATTTCCGTGAAATTGACCATAAGATTATGAGTTATTGGCGCCTCGCTCTTCGTTTCAATGATTTCTCTCTGCAAATTATGATAATCTATCGCAGAATCAGAGGAAAACCTCCTATAATCTAGTACCAGCGAAGGGTTAGGCGATGTCAAAGTTCTTCTGGGCGGGTCTATCTCTTCCCATTCATTGAAAATCTGACTCCAAAAGACAGTCCCCCAAGCTCTGTTGAGGTTCTCGATGGAACCATACTTTTTCTTAAGCCAGTATCTGAATGAAGCGGCGCAGTCTTCACAATAGCAGACCGTCGAATTATGGCATCCGTATTCGTTATCGATTTGCCATGCGACTATCCTGGGGTCTTTCCCAAAGTGGTCTGCAAAAGCCTCGACTATTCTTGCCGTTTCCTCGCGATAGATCTTCGAGTTGAAGCAGTAATGCCTACGGCTTCCACTTGCGATCACCAGTCCATTGACATCCTTCTGAAGTATCTCGGGATACTTCTTCGTCAGCCATGGTGGGGGCGCACACGTAGGAGTTCCCATAATTACCTTTATTCCTTCTGAATCGAGAAGATCAATCACCTCGTCAAGAGTGGAAAAATCGATTTCATCTCTTCTTCTTTCGACTACGCTCCAGGAGAACTCTCCTATACGTATCACGTTTAAACCCATTTCCCTCATCATTTTGACGTCTTCTTTCCAGCGCTCGCGAGGCCAGTGCTCCGGATAGTAAGCTGCTCCAAACCAATTCATCCCTTAACACTCCCAACTGTAAGTCCTTCTATGAAGTACCTCTGGAAAAGAAGGAATACTACCAGAGGAACAACTGCTGCAATTATAGACCCTGCAGCCATCACATTCCAGCTCGTAATCCATTGACCCTGAAGATTGACAAGACCCAAGGTAACCGGCTTGAATCTGTCGCTTTGTATCAGTATTAGAGACCAAAGATAGTCGTTCCATATCCATGTGAACTCGAGAATTCCCAAAGCTGCCATAGCAGGTACTACGAGAGGCAAAACGATTCTTCTGTATATCAAGAAGTGACCCGCTCCGTCAATCATCGCGGCGTCGAATATACTTGCAGGAATTGTCTTCATGAAGTTTCTCAGGAAGAACGTGCAGAAACCAAGCTGAAATGCAATATGAAAGAGAATAACACCGATATAGCTATCGTAGATTCCGAAAGAGATCGACATACGATATACGGGTATCAAAAGCATCTGAAAAGGAATCAGCATACCTCCGACAAAGATCATCAAAATAGTTTTGGAAAGTCTGAAATCGTACCATGCCAGCGCGAATGCACCTAGACTGGAAAGGAACAGAGCGCCAAGAACGGATGGTACCGTAATTATGAAGGTGTTCATGAAGTACCGGCCCATATTCGCGTCCTGCCAAGCAGTTGCGTAATTCTCGAATCTTAGTTCTTTTGGTGGTTCCCACCATCTTCTTCCCATCATGAGTTCATCCATGCTTTTCAGTGAAGTAAACATCGTTATGACAAAAGGCATTAGCCAGACTAGCACCAGGAGGGTGGCGAATATGTAGAAAAGGGTCTTCTTCATTCGTTTCCGACCTCCTTTTTCAACACATTCCGCATATATACCACAATGAATACCAGAGTAATCAAGAACTGAATTGTTGCAATTGATGATCCGTAGCCCATCCTGTAATTGTTGAATGCCTTAATGTACATGTAATTCGCCATCACAGATGATGAGTAGAAAGGTCCACCGCGTGTCAGAACATAGACAATATCGAAAGCCCTGAGAGAATCGATAACGCTTACTGTAACAGCCACAACGGTCGCGGGCTTGAGCATCGGAAGAACGACATTCCAGAATCTCTTCCAGGGACCAGCGCCATCAACCGTGGCAGCTTCGACCAGTTCTTTCGGAACACCCTTTAGCCCGGCAAGAAAAAGAACCATAGCGTAAGAGATCTGCCTCCAAGACGCTGCCATTATCAGAGAGTAGGTTACCACGGAGGGGTCGCTCAACCACGAAACACCTTTGAATCCCAGCAACGCCAAAAGACTGTTCAAAACGCCGTTTCTAGGCTCGAGAATCCAGGACCAGATTTGTCCAATGACAACGAAGGAAAGGGTCATAGGAAGGTAGATTAGTGTCTTGTACACTTTGTTTCCCTTGAAGCCTTGGTCAAGCAGAAGAGCAATCCCCAGGCCCGCAGGTACACATACCACCGCAAATCCAATCAGCCACTTAATATTGTTGATCAATGAAACAATAAAATATGGGTCTCTGAACAACTCTCTGAAGTTGTCCAGGCCGATAATATCTTTGGACATCGAGACCCCGTCCCAGCTGGTGAAGCTGAGAAGAAGCGTACTGATCAAGGGATATATGACCCATATAGAATACATCGTAAGAGGAAGGGCAAGGAAAGCCCATGGAACCCATCTCTTGCTTCTCATTATTTCCTCCAAATGAAGGGTGGGTCCTGCGGACCCACCCTGTACAGAAGCCTTATTTGTATATTCTGTTTCGTTCTGCTTCGAGGTTCTTCAGAATCGTATCGAGTCTGGAAGGGAAGGTCATGAATTCCACAAAGCCGTTCATACCCGCATTAGCCATTTCTGGATCAGTATCTCGATCATAGAACTGCATTACTCCGTCAGATGAAAGTATCATTTCCAGGCCTTTCTTAGCATGGTCGTCCGGTGCGGGAACATGCTTATTGGCAGCCAATCTTCCAAGTTCCGTGGCAAAGTATTCTTGCGCTTCCTTCGAAGCGATGAATTTGAGGAATGTCTTGCCTGCCTCTTTGTTCTTGGCATTTGCCGGCATCATGAAGCCGTCGATTGGTGTATCCTCGAACAGACCTACATTCCCGTCAATGACCGGGAACCTGAAGAAGTCAAGATCATCCTTCACATCAGGTGGAGCAACATCCTTTATGAACTGCCCCATCAGGTACATGCCTGCTTCACCTGTGAAGAGATAAGTGGCGGCTTCCTGCCATGTGTAGGATGTTGCATCCTCAATGAAATAACCGTTTTCGACAAGCTGTTTCCAGTAAGCGAAAACCTCCTTCATTCCATCATCCGTGTAGGGGATTTCCCCATTTGTAAGCTTAAGCGCATAGTCAATTCCGTTTACTCTCATGTTGAGGTAATCAAAGACCCCGGCTGCTGTCCAGAGATACTTCGTTCCTATAGTTATCGGGATCATGTTGTTTGTCTTGAAAGTCTCGCAGACATCCAAGAATTGCTTCCAAGTTACGGGAACAGTAATCCCAAGCTCTTCGAAAATGGATTTCCTATAGTACACGCCCCACCAATACCATGATTGTGGCAGGAAATAGATTTCGTCACCATAACTGGAAGCACTTACAAAGGCCTTTGGGAAGTCAGCTTCGAAACCATTCTCGAAAATATCGCCAATTGGTTCCAGGAGATCCTTGCTGGCAAAGTATCTCATTCTCTCTCCTGCAAACCAGGTGACAACGTCTGGCGGATTAGATGAAGTAAGCCAGGTTCTTAGGAGCACTTTGAAATCTTCGTGAGCAAATGTGTTGACGGTTACCTCAAAATCGGGGTACATGGATTCGAATTGCTGTACTAGTTCCCCAAACACTCTCTTCGGTTCCGGGTCGGACATGTAGGAATTAACAACAAGTTTTTGAACCCCCAAGCCAACCAGAGCCAATGAAACTAGCAGAACAGTTAGTAAGACTCTTTTCACTTTCGCCACCTCCTGTTTACGCACTCTTGCGCTGTATGAATTCCGGGGTGAAGACTATTTTTCTGACATCTTCACCCAATATAGTTTTGAAGGCTTCTTCCACCATGCTTCGAATCGGAATTCTTAAAGTAGTTATTCCTGCTATTTCGGCCATATATACATCGTCATAGCCGATTACTCTAACTTCACTTCCAAGCTTCACTCCTCTCTCTTCCAATGCCTTCATCACCCCCAGAGCCATCATGTCGTTATAACAGAAGAAGGCTTCTGGAAGCTTGTGTAGTTCCTTAACCCTTCTGCAAGATGCTTTCCAGTCTACTTCACAATACAAAACCTTATCCTCGGATACTTCTCCAAAACCTTTTCGAAATCCTTTCATTCTTCCTCTTGTAGTGAACTTTCGCGGATTTCCCATGATCATTACAGCATCACTAATTCCAGCGCTCCTAAGATAGGCACCGGCCTTCGACGCACCAGAAATCTCATCGATCGAAACCTCGGAAATCTCTTCATTTTCAAAATGAACTCCGAAAGATACTACTTCTGTTCCGGAACTTATCACATCTATTAGATGAGCGCTTTCATATCCTTCAGGAGCAACTACTATGGCATCAACCTTGATGTCGAGAAGCGACTTTATCGCCTTCTTTTCCTGGTCAAGCCTCTTGCTCGTGTCCGATACAATAACAGCCATATTGTTCTCTTCTGCAAGGTCTTCAAGATCTCCAACCACCTGCGAATAGAAGGGGTTTCTAATGTCTGAGACCACAATTCCGATTCTCCCCGCTTTCCCGCCCCTGAGAATTCTGGCATCCTTGTGAGGTTCGTACCCGAGCTCCTTTATGGCTCTTAATACTCTCTCTCTGGTCTCGTCGCTCACAGAATCCCTAGAATTTATCACTCTGGATACGGTCATCATAGATGTGCCCGCCTTCTGTGCAACTTCTCGCAAGGTGGCTCTCTTCAAGACTGATGATCCCCCTTTCACTTGTTAACGTTAACTGTTAACGTTAACATTATACATTCTTCTTTTCAGTTATCTAAGCCTTGTTATTTCTGATTGTGATCAGAGAGAGGCAATCTAGACCGAACGGAGGCGATTTTCTCTTTAGAGCGCATCCATAGATGAGCAGGCTGTTTGAACCAATAGGTATTTGCTGTCCAGAATCGAAGTAAATCACTAAACTACAGACGGTGTTCTGCAAAACAAAGGATCCACGAAGTACCTTAATTAATCCAATTCCCACTGGACGCTCGAAGTAATTCGAAGGATACTCGAAATTGTTTTGAGAAGCCTTTCCAGAGATTTCGGCCGACTCTCGAAAATTCGAAGACTTTGATATGAAGTGAAGCAGACTTCAGTCCGGAAAGTCTTCCGCAAAGTTCCCATTCTTCGAAGGTTACGGTTCTTTAGTACTGTGAGACTATGAGAAAAACGTTGACTTTCGATTTGATTCAGTTCACTGAGGGCTTTTCAGCGAAAATCAGATGACAGGTCTCATATAAGCAAGTACTGAAAACTCAGAGTACTAATGGATGGTATCACCTAATTCTCTGCAGAAAAAGAAATGCCGAAAAGTCAGGACCTTGAAAGGGTTGAGAATAGTCTTTGCCAGAGCTTTCTTCCGGAAGAAGCTACGAAAAACACTTTTGCGAGAATACGACACAGTAGTTAGAGACCTTAAGTCTTGTTTTCTGATATAAAGCTGGCACTATGCTTTTATTCTGGACGAGCATTGCCATTCAGGCAGATGTTTTGGGAGCCTAAGAATTACAAGTAGAATACGCATTTTTCCTTCTCGACCGGAACCGTCAGATGTCGTCTTCTCAGATGGGAATGATACTCTTGACAGACAATGAAGCTGAAAGCGGAATCTCATATTCTCTTACCAGAAGTGTGTAGATTATCCTTTTTCTTTGAAAGCCAAATCTAAGGAAACTCTAAGGAATGAATTGTAAAATAACTTGTATTGCTTGGACGAAGGGAGGTGCACAGGGATGAAGAAAGTAGTCATAATCGCAGTTGTACTTCTTCTGATAGCAACTCTCACGTATGCTGTTGGCCAGCAACTCAGAGGAAACAAAGGTTCTAAACTTGCTCCTGAAGAATGCCCGCGTTTTGTTGACGAGGATGGAGACACCGTCAATGACCTTTGCCCGAACGAAGGGGAGATGTTTCACAAACGTTTGAGGGCCGGCACTTGCGAAAACGAAAAGGCCTTTGGCGGAGGAAGAGGACTACGAAGAGGCCTGGGTAATCGCTGAGTGTGAGAATATGCATCTAGAGAGGGGGCCTATGCCCTCCTCTTTATTGTTTGCTCAGACTTGCTTTCGACCAGTACCAAGAGAGATTCAAGCTACTTACCTCTCTTTAGCCGGGGATCCTTGTGTGCGGCATCATGATCAGGCTACTCGTCTCAACGGTTTTGTGAAAAGAAAGATGGTTTATTACAATCAATAAGATAACCTGCCATGACAAAAGCCACGCTAACAACCGAAATGAAGATAAACAAAATAGCAAACGAACCGATTCCTTGCGAATATTCATCTACAGTGTTTAGAAACCAGTAAGGGTAAAAACCTGTAAGACTTCCCGTATGACGGCGACCGCTGCGTAAGCAGAGAATACATTGCCCACAAGATGGGATAGGGGAGTTTGCAAGAACTCTTCTCTTTAAGCTGAAGTTCCCCGACAGGAAATGAATGAAATCCTTTGTCAGAGAGAAAAAGACAAATAAATGTTGTGAAAGTGTAGACAGTAAGTAGTCAATTGTTAATTGACTTCACTCTTTCCTTTGTGTTATCATTCTGTTATGAAGAGCAAGCCTAAAGGCCTTTATTTAGCGAAGATTGTGAGTAAGTACAAGGACAGAGAATACTTCACTTATCTTCTCAGAAGAAGTTATCGCGAAGACGGTAAGGTGAAACAGCAAACAATAGCCAATCTTACTGAATTGCCAGAAGTTACTAGAAAATTAGTCAAAGAGAGTCTCCAGGGAAGAGTCTTCCTTCCTTCCGAAGAGGCTATAGAGATTACTCGTTCGAGGGCACATGGTAATGTTGCCGTGATAAAGAAGGTAATGGAGGATCTGGGTATTTCCAAATTGCTTTCTTCTCGAAGGAGTAGAGAAAGCAATCTGGTAGAGGCGATGATAGCTGCAAGGATAATAAACCCTCAGACTAAGCTTTCCACAATACGCTGGTGGGACAACACCACTATTCCAGAAGAGTTCTCTGTGGAAGATGCAGATGAAGATGAGTTATATATTGCTCTGGACTGGTTGCTCCAAAGGCAAGAGACGATAGAAAGGAAACTTGCGCAGAGACATTTAAGCGAAGGTGGTCTTGTTCTTTACGAAGTCTCTTCGAGTTACTATGAAGGAAGTCATTGTGAGCTTTCGAGTTATGGTTATAACAGAGACAGGAAGAAGGGAAAGAAACAGATAGTCTATGGACTCATGACGGATTCTAAGGGTATACCCATTTCCATACAGGTATATCCGGGCTGTACGAGTGATACCAAAACGATAGGGGAACAGGTAGAGAAGGTAAGAAAAGAATTCAAAGTAGAAAGGTTCGTCGTGGTTGGAGACAGAGGGATATTAACGCAGGGACAGATAGACGGATTGAAGGCTCTCGGTGGAGTTGACTGGATTAGTGCCTTCAGAGGGCCTACGATTAAGAGTCTCTACGAGAATGGGGAGTTACAGCTTAGCTTATTTGACGAGAGAGACCTTCTTGAGATAGACTCACCCGATTATCCTGGAGAGAGGTTAATAGTCTGCAGGAATCCCCTTCTTGCAGAAGAGAGAAGGAGAACGAGAGAAGACTTACTCAGGGCGAGCGAAGAAAAGTTGAACAAACTCATGAGGAGGGTCGCTTCAGGAAGGTTGAGGGAAGCGGGGAAGATAGGGCAGGCACTGGGGAGGATAGAGAACAGGTGCAAGATGGCCAAGCATTTCATCTTCACGATAGAGGATGGGAAGTTCGATTACAGGAGAAATGAAGAGAGTATAGCCTTTGAAGCTTCCCTTGACGGATTCTATATAATCCGAACCAGTGTAGAGAAAGAGAAGTTGACTGCAGAAGAAGTGGTGTACAGTTGCAAGTGTCTATCCAGAGTTGAGAGGGCATTCAGAACACTCAAGGGAGTGGATCTGAAGATACGGCCAATACACCACTGGCTTGAAAAAAGAGTAAGGGCTCACATATTTCTCTGCATGCTCGCTTATTATGTTGAATGGCATTTGAGGGAGTCATGGAAGAGCATGATCTTCACTGACGAATATGCCGATAGAGAACATGTACTACAGGCTGCTAGATCCGAAAGCGCGCTTGAGAAGACGAGAAAGAAGAAGTTGAGTGACGGGACACCGGTACACAGCTTTCAGACTCTTCTATCTGAAATGAGCACGATTGTCTGTAACGATGCCAGGGTACCTGCAGTACCGGAGATACCTTCATTCACGATAATAACAACTCCAAACGAGGTACAAAGAAAAGCACTTGAACTTGTCGGATTGAAACAACTCAGCAAACGTAGACAGAAATAACCGCTTCATTTCTCTGAAATCCTTTCAGATAGCTATTTCTTGCTTGTTCAGTTCTGGAACTTCAATTTAAGCAGCAACCAGCAAATTATCGCGCTGACGGTATAATATAGTGCAACAGGTTATTTGCCATCAAAGCCAGCCCTTCGGGGCGGTAGAGCCCGAAAGAAGAAAATGGAAACAGTCATCGTGACCATTATTCATAGCACTGACCCACCGGTCAAGATTTGTAATATTTCGTCGGCTCCAGGTGACTCTTGGCGTCTTCCGTCGAATACGATATTTGCAAACGCAACTACTAGGATGATAAGGTTAGTCTGCAACGTGTAGTAGCTGAACTGAGCGATGGCATCAGAAGGTCCTTTAGAAAGTGATAACTGCGAGACTATTACCAAAAGGGAAAGGCTGAGTACTGATAGTTCTGCAATTAGTCTTGCGTCTTTCTTCATCAAAGCATATCCCTTTCTTCGGAGTGAAGTCAACTGCTCGTAAGTGCTCCCCAATTTCCGTTGCCTAACGATGATTAGGCAATAGAGAATACTGTCTCTTCCTTAGGAAGCCACTCGCTTCAGCAATAATAGCAAGTCTCTTTACGAAAGAGATTTCAACCGTAACTTCATTAAGAATAGTTATTTCGTTAATTAGATTGAGGCTCGCTTATGATCTTACTTTTTGAAACGAAGAAGTATAATAAAGTAGATGTTACAGAGTTTTCAAAGGAGAAGATCGATGAGCTTATTCGATATGATATCGGAAAAGCTAAATGACGAGGAAACATCTTCAATGGTTGCGAAGTCTGTTGGAACTACTCCAGACAAGGTACAGAAGGTAACTCAGCTGGGACTGCCAGCACTATCGCAGGGGCTCGTACGAAACTCCTCTACCAAAGAAGGAGCCGAATCACTAAACAGAGCTCTGGATAAGCATCAAGATGAAAGCTTTGATAACGTGAAATTCGTCATTTGAAATTCTGACAGGAGCGAAGGGCAGAGGATTCTGAGCCACATTTTCCAGAAGCAAAAGAAAGACGTGGATTCCGGAATTCTTTCACAGATAGCGCCTTTGCTTCTGGCAGCACTGGGAAATGAGAAGAGGAAAAGCAATGTCGATTCATCGGGAATCGATAGTTTTCTTAGTAATATCGCAGCTAACAGCAACAGTGGCGGCATGATGTGAAAGACGACTGATTTGCTGGACAAGGATAAAGCCGGTAGTTTTCTCGATGATGCCGGTAGTTTCTTTGGAAAGCGCTTTAAGAAATAATTCGACAATTTCTACTGACGATCAGTCAGTATCCGCAATACAGGATTTTAGAAATAGCACAAATAGAAGGGAGGAATTTGGATGGCAAAGCTTACTATTGTTGAAGGAATCGGACCGGTATTTGAAAAGAAACTCAAGGATGCGGGTGTAAATTCAATCGAGGCTCTTCTGAAGACCTGCGCAACAAAGAAAGCACGGGCTGAACTTGCTAAGAAAACCGATATTCTTGAAGAGACTATCCTTACCTGGGTGAATCACGCAGACTTGATGAGAATCAAAGGAATCGGGGGGGAATACTCCGAGCTTCTTGAAGCCGCCGGAGTCGACACGGTGCCAGAACTTTCTAAGAGAAACGGTGATAACCTATATGAAAAGATAGTAGAAGTAAATGGGGCTAAGAAGCTTGTGCGAAAACTTCCAGCTAAGAAGCAGGTTCTTAACTGGATAGAACAGGCTAAGAAGCTGCCAAGAGCAATACAGTACTGACTTCAGCAAGACGTATTACGTAATACTGTGTGTGGAGAATGGCCGGGTTTACCCGGTCATTCTATTTGGAAGACCTAGGAGTTCTAGCGCCTGAAAACCAGTTGGAATTGTGTCAATGGTATAATTCTAAGTATTCGTATCCTCTAACTCTTCCAACACTTTTTGGAGGGATCAAAGTGAGAGTATCTGACAGAACAGACTATGTGAGAATTGAAACTTTGATAGTCAAATCATTTTCCAAATACTGGGGTTCTTCCAACTGGTGGATCGACCGGAGATATTCCTGAAGATTTTTTGTAGTTTGTTTTCGCAAATACAATTTCACAGGTTATTCGGCGTTCCAACGAGGACGAGAATGAGAATCAATCTAAGAGATGATCTCCCTATGCAGCAAGTTTCTTTTGGAGTCTGGGAGAAAGATGACAGAAGGGTATTTGCAGCAACTCATTCTGGAAACGATAGAACGGGGGAAAAAATGGATATAGCTTCATACAGCAAACAAAAACCTCCATCCAGATATTATTGATAAGGAAGGGCCTCAACATATGAAGTCGTTTCGTTTGGAGTGAACGTGAGTGTATCCATCTCTAGAACTAAACAATAGCACTGATCAGAAGAAACCTCCAGATCGGCCTCGAGCTAAGTATTTCGAAAACCCAATCAGCTGAGGTCAGTTCTTTCGAGGGCCTTCTCCAAACCAGGAAGTGCGAATTCCAGTTTATGCAGGGGGAAATAATGCAGAAGAGTTCTGAGAACACAAAATGGTATAAGCTTTCGGTAGAAGAAACACTCCAGAATTTGGACAGTTCGAAGCAGGGAATCTCATCAGAAGAAGCGACAGAGAGGTTAAGTAAGTTCGGCCCAAATGAACTTCCGAAGAAGAAACCCGTCACTATTCTGCAGATAGTTCTCTCACAGTTCAAGGATCCCTTGATCTACATTCTTCTAATTGCCGGCTTCATTTCCATAGTAATTGGCGAACCCGATGATGCTATCTTCATACTTGCTGTTGTGATCTTGAATGCAATACTCGGAACAACTCAAGAATACAAGGCCGAGAAGAGCGCTGAGGCTCTGCTGAACATCATGAAAGAAGAATCAAGAGTAATACGCAACGGGGAGACCAGAAAAGTGAACTCGAAGGAATTAGTGCCTGGGGACATCATTCTTGCCGAATCGGGCGATAGGCTGTCTGCCGACATCAGGTTGATAGAAACGAACAATCTCTCTTGCGACGAATCATTTCTCACAGGCGAATCTACCACAGTTGAGAAAAACACAGATCAACTGGATGAAGATCTTGAGATTGGCGATCGAAAGAATCTGGCTTTTGCCGGTTCAACAGTAATAACGGGTCGAGCAAAAGGGGTTGTAATTGCAACAGGCAGAAACACTGAGATCGGAAAGATTGCAGAAGTAGTTACCGGGGCCGAGCAAGGAAAAGCCCCTCTTGTAATAAGAATGGAGAAATTTACGCGTAGGATCGCGTATATAGTACTAGTTGCGGCGGCTGGATTCGCTCTCATCAGACTTCTTCAGGGATACCCTCTGTCTGACGTTTTCTTTCTCGCCGTGGCGCTCTCCGTTTCTGCCATACCCGAGGGGCTTCCCGTTGCTTTGACTGTTGCCCTTTCGGTCGCAACAAGCAGGATGGCAAAAAGGAACGTGATTGTTAGGAAGCTCGAAGCAGTTGAGAGCCTGGGAAGTTGCACGGTTATTGCGAGTGACAAAACTGGGACGCTAACTGTAAATCAGCAAACCGCCAGATTGGTGAAACTTGCTTCTGGAAAGGAATATGAGATAACTGGCGAGGGATACAACGACGAAGGGCAGTTTCAGGGAATCGATCATGAGATTCCGAAAGCTCTGAAGGAATTAATAAAAATCTCTGTCGTCGCGAATGAAGGCACTCTTGAAAAGACGAACGATCAGTGGCATCAAAGTGGCGACGCTATGGATGTTGCTCTTCTTTCGATGGCTTACAAATCGCGACTTTCGCCAAAGTCACTTCGCGAAGAGACTCGGGTTCTAAGAGAAGTTCCGTACGAATCGGAGAACAGATACTCTGCAGCCTTTTATGAAGAAGAAGGAAGGACGATTTGTGCTATGAAGGGCGCAACCGAGACGATCCTCGTGAAATGCAAAACCATGTTGAATGACAATGGAGGCAACGATAAACTCGACAGTAAAGCGATTGAAGCAAAAGCACTTTCATTAGCTGAAGACGGGTACAGAGTGTTGGCCTTTGCTTCAGGGAAAGTGGAAAATGAGGATGTTGAGATTGAGGAGATCAACGATCTTGTGTTCATCGGGCTCGTTGGATTCATAGATCCACTGAGAGCTGAAGTCAAAGATGCAGTGAGAGAAAGCCAGGAGGCGGGAGTTAGGGTCATCATGATAACCGGAGATCACCCGTCCACGGCCTTGGCAATTGCAAAAGAACTCAAAATCATCGCAGCAAACGACAAGGTTGTTACCGGCAAGGATCTGGAGAACGCCGGCGACCACGAAGGTAAGGAGTTCACTGACCTATGCCTTTCTTCTACTGTCTTTGCAAGAGTATCTCCTGTCCAGAAGCTTCATATTGTTGAAGCGCTGAAGAGAGAAGGACACTTCGTAGCAGTTACGGGTGACGGTGTAAATGACGCGCCAGCACTGCAAAGGGCGAACATTGGCGTAGCAATGGGGTCAGGTACGGATGTTGCCAAAGATACCGGTTCGATAATCATAACAGATGACAACTTCGCTTCAATAGTATCGGGAATAGAGGAAGGTAGATTCGCGTTCGCAAATGTGCGCAAAGTGATCTACCTGCTAATATCTACGGGCGCTGCGGAACTCCTGCTATTTGTTCTTGCCGTGCTGTTCAACGTTCCTCTCCCATTGGTTGCTGTCCAGATTCTTTGGTTGAATCTTGTTACCAACGGAATTCAAGATGTTGCTCTAGCCTTCGAAAAAGGCGAGCCCGGAGTCATGCGGAAGCCACCAAGAAGAACCGACCAGGGTATTTTCGACCGACTGATGATTGGAGAGACGATTTTGTCAGGGTTCTCGATGGGACTTATCGCTTTTGTTGCCTGGATGGTGCTTCTGGCTTCAGGAATGGAAGAAGGCTATGCAAGAAACTTGCTTCTTCTCCTCTTAGTCCTGATGCAGAACGTTCATGTTTTCAACTGTAGATCAGAAACTGAGTCAGCCTTTAGAGTACCCCTTAGCAGAAACTACATTCTCATTTTCGGAGTCTTTGCAGCACATGGACTTCATCTGCTTGCGATGAACACTTCCTTATTCCAGAATCTGCTCGGAGTTTCTCCGGTTTCGATTTCGCAGTGGCTTATTTTGCTGGCATGTGCGACGCCTTTGCTGATAGTAATGGAGCTTTTCAAGGCGTTTCAGAGAAAAAAGACGCATAACTGATTGCGATATCTTAAAGACGACTTCGACTCAGAAATCAGAGTTCTTCATGATGAAACCCAAGAGCATGCTGTTCAACACATCCGGCTTTTCAAATATCGTCACATGGCCGCTATCGGGAATTACTGCAAACTCGGCCTTCTGGATTCGATCGGCTATAATCTTGGAAAACTTTCTGGGCTTCAGAATATCTTCTTCCCCGCAGACTACAAGGGTTGGACAGCTAATTCTCTCGAGCAGGTCAGTCATGTAAACGTCCCCCAAAAAAGTTTCATATAGGGCAATCTGGCCTTCAAAGTAATCGGAATTGACTTTTTCAAGGGACATCGCTCTCTCTTCAAGCATCTTCAAGTTGTTTCTAATGAAGGAATCACCATAGATTGTCGGCACCATGTCCCAGAAGAACTTCTTTGGATTTCCACCTTTGGCTGCATTCTTCCAACCTCTAACAAAAAGCTTGAGAACTTCGTCGAGCTCGCTTACCGAATCGATGACCGAAATCGATTTCACGGTGTCCGGAAAATCTATCGCAAACCTTAGGGCAACTTCTCCGCCGTAAGAAGTACCGATAATGTGTACTTCATCGATACCAAGCTCCTTCATGAGAAGATAGGCTTCTTGAGCATGTTCTTCGAAAGTGTAGGGACCCTCAGGTTTTTCCGAGAGAAGCTGGCCCTTGAAATCGTGAAGGAGAATCTTGTACCCGAATTTCTCAAAGACACCCGTCTGAAGCGACCAGCTGTTTGCAGAAGCCATAACTCCATTGAAAAAGGCGACCGTTCTTTTCCCTTCTTCGTTCCCTCGGATCTCATAATAAAGTCGAGTTCCATTAATTGTTTTGTAAGCCATTTTGTCCTCCCCTCAATACTTTACTGTTTAACGACATAACATAAACTACGGGATTACGACATTGCTGTTCAAGAATGCTCATCTCCAAATGAACGGATTGCTTCGCTGAAGGAGTTCCTGAAGCCATTACGACAGTGACAAGCACTGGATCTTTCTTCGTCGGTGAGATCAACAAAGTACTTACCAGACTGAATATCTACAGAGGGCGAATTCAGAAGAAAACCTTCAACTCTTGCCGGTTGAGGTCTGCTCACAAGATAAAACGTCTCTTCAATCGTGTCATCCATCAGCCAGCGTTTCTGATCGTCGCTCAAGATAAGAAAGATGGTGTTTCTATAATGAGTCACTGATAGCCCTCGAGTTCAGCTGAGAGTTCCTTTAGTGGTTGATCATCTCCTCATCATTCAAAGGCTTGTCACCCAGCCTTCTGAACTTCACTCTCGGCTGAAGTTCAGAATCAAGTTCTTCAACGAAAAGCCCGGAATCACAAGCAAACGTAGGTCTGCCGATGAAGCGGTAGTAAGTTTCCGCCTTTGCTCGAACATTGTCGAGCGGACTTGATCCGATCTCTTCGACAATTGGAAGATGCTTGGATGAACATAAACCTCTTAACTGCATATACAATCCGGAAAGCATCTTCCTCATGCTCATCACTTTAGCCGGGTTTCTTGTTCCGTAGATGAGTTCCATACCTACGATCCTCCGAACCACATTGTATTCCTTTCTTCAATGATAACACCCTCAGCCTTTTGCGATTTCTCATCCAGATGAGTCCATTCGCTCTTAAGCAGTCTTTTACCTATTGGTATAAATGCTGAGAGAAATCGTTGAGCGAGAACTCCGCTGGAGAGAACGGATTACCGAGGACCCGTTCCAGTTGAATTGTCTGTGTCGCTTGTGTTGGGACCTCAAAAGCATGTACTGAAAACGCAAGGAAGTCGACTTCTCACTGCTGTAATGACGGCATTCATAACGGCATGCTATCCGCTCTAGGTATAACGGGCGGACAGGGACCAGGTCAGAAACTCGGTAAATTGATGGAAGCAGTCGGAGGGATTGTGTTGATCTCGATTGGCACAAAAATTCTCTTCGAACATCTCCACTAGATCTTTTGCACTAGTCTTTCGATGGTTCCGGCTAGTTGTTTCCCGCTTTCTATAAGATTAGATTCAACCTCCTTCAAATCCTGTTTCATCTGTAATCCTTTGAAGTTTTTCGTCCCGACTACATTCGCACCGGCCTTTTCAGCTTTTGCGGAGAATCTCTTTAGAGCTTTCTTATTTTTCTCACCGGCTCCTACACCTACTAGGAACACACTCTTGCCTTTCAAATCGGCCTTGTTGACAAAGGTATTCATCTGAGATGAAGGATGCCAGGCGAAAATTGGAGTTAGCAGCACCAAGAACTCGAAACCGCCGACATCTGGAAGAGGTTCTTTCAAAGGACTTCCCAGGCCAAGCAGCGCAGAGAACCCGGATATCGATTTCCCTGGCTTTTCATCTTCAAGTTTGAAAAGCTTTGCACCAACAGAATCGGCAAAGTTTTCCGCAATTTTCTTTGTCGAACCAGATCTACTGTAATATACTGCACAGAGTTTCACACCGATCATCCCCTGTTTTCCAAAATTGATCTTCCACTGGAAATTACTTCGACTATCTGGAAATCCCGATCAATGAATAAGATGTTTGCAGAGCCTCCCCTCTTGAGCAGTCCAATTCCCTTTTTCTGAAGATGATAGAATGCAGCCGGGTTTGCTGTAAACGGCTTCAAAGCTTCATGTACAGGAAGACCTCTGTCTTTGACCAATGTTGTGAAGGTCTTCAAAAGAGTATCGACCGGAGCCGACCTTATCCCGACCAGATTCTTTTCTTCATCGAATCTGGGAAGAGAACCGAGGCCATCAGAAGAGACACAGATCCTGTCGAATCTGATCTTCTTGCTGTAGATGTCTTTTAGAACCAGGTGTGTGCTGTGTTCATTGGCAGTGATGTCAATATATCCGCCCTTGTTGCTCACCCAGTCGATACCCTGACTTAAGAGTTCCTCCGATCGACAGATGTGCGTAGGGATAATCTGTCGGGGATTAAGAGTTCCGTCGGCAACTGCTTCATAAAGAGGTTTAAGCTTCTCCTGACCATCTCCAAGATGCAGGACGGTCACTCCAGCCTTGCCGGAAAGCATTCCGGCCACACGCGCGTCCATAGCAAATCTCTGAAGCTCTGTGGAACTAAGGTTGCTGCTTCTATGATCCGAGACGGCCACCTCACCCACGCCGATTATCTCGGGAATGAATACAATATCCCTCATGACATCCCCCGTTAGCGTCATCAAAGGGTATCTGTAAGAGCCTGTCAGCATGTAAGAATCTATCCCGGAGTTTCGGAAGTCCCTAACCTTTGCAAGCAACGAAGCGTGCTCTCTGGTAACACCATCGGTGCCCAACATTCCGACAACTGTGGTAGTACCGACTTCGGCGAATTGCTGTGCAGAACCTTCAGGAGTTCTTGTCGAAAAGCCTCCTTCTCCGCCTCCCCCAATTAGATGCACGTGTCCGTCAACAAATCCGGGAACCGCATACGACTCACCCAGGTCGAATACATCTCCGCTGAGCGACCGCACGGCCGATTCATCAATCCCTTCATCGATTTCGACAATCCTCTCTCCAGAAATCAGAATGTCTTTCCTTCCGAGAGGTTCTGGAGCATATACCTGAACGTTCTTAAACAGAGTTAACATTTATTCCTCCCCTTCCGATCCATAGGCCATAACAGCTTCAAAGGCTAGATCGCGCATTTCGTAATAGTCCTGGAAGGATCTCACCGCCAATATGTCCGGCATAAAAGCTTCCGATGTATCGGATGTCGTCTTCCAATAGGTGGTTGAACAACTTACTAAAATTCCAGAGTTAGGCAGCTGAAATCTCTCTACCTCACCATAGTGCCTCGGACTGCCTCCGGTTGGTTCACCCACAAAGATCGCGTTTGTGCGTTTTCTCATGGAAATGGCATTGAGAACTGCCGAAGAGAAGGTTCCGCGATCGATTAGAACAAAGAGCTTTCCAGTTCTGTTCAATCTCCAATCTATCATCATTCTTAGAATGAAGGGTTCCAGAACAACCGAGCTGCCTCCTCCATTTCCCCTGAGATCAAGAACGAACTTGTCTACTGGGTTTGTCCAGGTGAATAGAAACATTTTCCAATTAAACAGTATGAACGGGTTTCCTTTTTCCGAACCACATGAAGCGTAATGAAAGTGGAGTGTCTTTGAATCAGGGTAGTACTGATACCAGTACTTCCTTCCTTGATAGGTTCTGTCAATCTCATCCACTCTCTTCTGTATCCAATGAAATCCTTCTTGTTGAGGCTTTACGACGGCTTCAATTATCTCTCCTTCCTTTTCGACCTTAAGAAGAAGATCTCCATCCATGTCAACCATTCCCAGGCCCTTCATAATCTCTTCTTTATTCAAATAGTCAGAGTGAGAATGGAGAAATCCCCACTCATTGTCATATGATACAACCTTCCTCAATCTTTCCAACGCGTCTTCGACTTCCATGCCCGCAATCTCAACTACTCTGCAGTTCAGTAGATACTGTTCACTATCCGATGTGGCAACTATATAAAGCCCATCAGTGAACCAGTAAGTGTAAACTGGATACACAGCAAGCCTGCTATCAGGGTAGATCGCCGTGTGGCCGTCTCCAAGCGATGCGACGATCTCTGTAAGCCTTGTGTAGATCTCGCTGGACGACAGGTCGTCCAGATCGCGTTCCAGGCTTTTCAGAAGGCTTCTGAACATACCCTCATCTGTATTGAAAAAGGGATTAGGGTGAGTGCTCAACAGCTTCTCTTCGAGAAACCTGATGTCCTGCCTCCACTCCTCTGTAGATAGATCTTCCAGGCCCTGAGCGAAAAGTGGCAGTGCTAATGAGAGCAGAAGGAAACACATGGATAGAATTCTCTTCATCTTCACCATCCTTTCTGATATTCTACGAGATTTTATCATTTACGTTGGGTCTGAAAGACATCCAGCCAGTTGTTCTCAAGAAAAGAGCCTTATTGAATCAACTATGTATAATTCTTACATAAGTAGTAATGCACCAATAAAGGCAAACACATAACATCTTAGAATTTGACTCATGCAACAGACAGTCTGTTCTCTGCTTGGCAAGTCGATTCGCAGAATTGAAAAGGCTTTCATTGAGAGCGTGACCTGACGAAGAGTCCAGACTGGCAACGGTAGAGAAATATCTCCTTCGTCAAGCATATCAGGCGTCAAGAGAATGAAGAAAGTGATTTTCTCAATCCCGGAGGGGAGGTCTCAATGTTTATCCTGTGGACTCTCATTGGCTTTTTTTCTGGCTCCATAATGTATTCCAAAATAATATACGAAAAAAAGACTCGTCAAAAGATCTCGAAGATTGGCGACGGCAACCCGGGATCTTCCAATGTGTTAAGAGGAGCAGGGCTGTTACTCGGGCTTCTTGCAATGGCTCTCGACTATTTCAAGGGGTATCTGCCCGTGTTGCTTGCCCTCTCGATTGGAGGCATTTCCGGCTGGGAGATGGTACCCGTCGCAGTATCTCCGGTCCTGGGTCACGCTTTTTCACCCTTTCTGAGAATGAATGGAGGTAAGGCTGTGGCGGTCTCTTTCGGCATCTGGTCGGGTCTAACCCAATGGGTTGGACCTTCAATAATCGGAGCGTTCATGTTGGGGTTCTCGTTCGTCATAAATCCCAGGACCGATGGCTGGAAGGTAATTCTGAGCATGTGCGGTCTCCTAATCTTTCTCGTCATTCAAATGAACACCCTCGCTATCTTTATATGGGCGATTAACACTTCAGTTCTTGCTTTCAAACACAGAAATCAGCTTGCTTTTCCCATAGCACTCAAGCTTCGGAGGAAGATTAAATGACCTCTCTCCTCTTTCAGTCAATATCGATTACCCTATTCCTGGGGATGATGTTTGTAATTTCAGTCTCTAATGCGATACTGATGAAAAAGATCAGCCGTTTCGAAGGAATTCTCCACGGCCCTTTGGTTTCCGTACTGATTCCCGCTAGAAACGAAGAGAAAAACATCTCGAGGTGCGTTTACTCCCTTCTGAATCAAGATTACCGCAATCTCGAATTAATCGTACTCGACGACAGCTCATCCGACGCCACACTCCAAATCCTTGAATCAATGACAAGCGAGTTTAGCAACCTCAGAGTAATTAAGGGAGAAGCTTTGCCCGAAGGATGGCTTGGAAAGCACTGGGCATGCCACCAGCTTGCAAGAGAAGCGAAGGGAGAGATCCTACTTTTTACAGACGCCGATACCGTTCACGCTTCCTCCACAGTTTCTCACGCGATAGGCGTCATGATTGGAGAAAAAACGGATCTGTTGACGGCCATTGTCAAGGAGAGGACAGATACGCTAGGTGAATTGATAACTATACCATTCATGATTCACAGTGTCTTCTCGATCTTTCCACTCGCAATCGCATATGGCAAGAGGTTTAAATCACTCGCGGTAACAAGCGGTCAGTTCATGATGTTCAGAAAACAATCCTATCTCTCAATCGGAGGCCATGAGGCAGTGAAGGACCACGGGGTCGATGATATCTCTCTTGGCAGACTGATAAAAAAGGCAGGAATGAAATGGAGATTGTACGATGCTTCCGATCTTGTAGAGTGCAAAATGTATGATGGATTCAAAGCTGCATATTTTGGGTTTCTTAAAAACTACTTCTCCCTCTTTGACTACAGAATCATTCCCGCGGCCTTTGTTTGGAGTTGGATGCTAACTTTAGATTTCTTTCCTCTCATAGTAGCTTTACTATTCATCTTTGGAGTTGCTATTCCAGAGTCTGCAGGAATTCTGTCTCTGATTAGTCTGACTCTCTCGTTCAGCATGTGGTTTTTCGCCAGCGCAAAGTTTTCACTCAGGCCCCTGGTGATTTTTTTGTATCCGCTAATCACGATCATCTCATCAATTATCGGATTCCATTCGATAATTGTTCACCTTTGTGGAGCTGCGAAATGGAAAGGTAGGGTGCTTGTAAAGAAGAAATCACGCTTATTTTTGTGATTGTCTGAACCGACTACTGAATAATCATGTAGAATCGGTTCGTATGACACAACTTTCTGAGGGAATGGTATTTTGAAGCGTTTGAAGATCTGGTTGGTAGTTGCCGGCATAATCGCCTACGTTTTTTTGATAGAACCAAACATCCTGACGGTCGAAAGGCTTACTTTCTCGGAAGAACCTTCGGCGAAAATTGCTTTCTTTGCCGATATTCACATCTGGACGAAGAAACCTATTTACGATCATCTTCTTGAAAGGCTCGTCGAAGAAGGGGTAGATCTGATTCTTTTTGGGGGCGATGTTTTGTCGCCTTACACAGATATGGAGTACATGAAAAGTTACTTCTCCGAACTTGCCAGAATAGCGCCGGTGTATGCCGTGTACGGCAACTGGGAAGAATCGGAAACTGACGTGATGGGGAAGATCTATGAGGAACTGGGGATAAACGTGGTCCATACTCGTTCGGCAATAATCCAGATTGCAGACAAGAAACTGGGATTGACAGGGACTCCGTCTCACCATTACTTTTCATGGACAAGATTTCTACCCGAAGACAATTACGATCTAAAGATACTGATGGTACACGCGCCAAATCTGCTTGAAGAACACATGGACATTCTAGAGGGGTATGACCTGGTACTGGCCGGACATACACATGGTGGTCAGTTCTATATACCCTGGTTGACCGAGGCTATACTGAAGACTTCAAGGGGATTTAGCGGGGACTACTTCAGAGGTCTCTACGAAACCGACGGAACAAAGATCTTCGTGACCAGGGGAGTCGGAGGATGGTTTCCGGGAAGATTGGCAAGTCCTCCCGAGATCATATTCATCGAGTTCTAAATTCCACTAGTCTTCATTCGATTCCTCCTCAGTTCCTGCTGCCTTCATCTCTTTCTGCTCGATCTTTCAAAGCTTCGAATCTATGTAATACCGTGATATAATCGATCAACTTTTCTTTCTCCCAATGGAGGTCAATATGTTCTTTGCGATAATTCCGGCCATTGTTTTCGGCTGGGCATTAGGGGCAAATGACGCTGCAAATGTCTATGGTACGGCGGTTACTTCGGGACTTGTGAAATACCGCCTGGCTGTGGTGTTGTCCGCAATATTCATACTAATAGGCGCTCTTCTAGAAGGTTCAAGGGGTCTTGAGACCATTTCCAGCGTCAGTAGCCAGACGCTCCTCACTGCTTCCGTAAGCACCATTGGCGCGGCGATCTCGATGACGTTAATGACTTACTTGGGAATCCCATCTTCTTCATCTCAGGCAATGATGGGGGCAATTCTGGGAATCGGAATACTTAACTCCACGGTGGATTGGTCTGTACTTACGAAAGTTGTGATCTGCTGGATAACAACACCAATCGGAGCCGCAATCGGTTCCTTCCTTCTATACAAGATCTTTGCAGTAATGTTCAGAAGAATAAAGACCGTTCAGGCTCAAGATCTTTCCTTGAAAATTGGAGCTCTCATAATTGGCGCGTATGGTTCCTACGCCTTGGGTGCGAACAATGTTGCGAATGTTACAGGACCCTTTGTCGGAATAATACCCCTGGAGGTAGCTGCACTTGTAGGGGGACTGAGTATTGCTCTCGGCGTACTTACTTTCAGCAAGAGGGTTATGTACACCGTCGGAAAGCAGATCACATCACTCGACCACTTCTCAGCTGTGATTGCTACCTTTTCTCAAGCGATTACTGTGTGGATCTATGCCTTGATTGGCGTGCCGGTCTCGACCTCACAGGCCATTGTTGGAGCGGTGATCGGTGCCGGGCTGGCAAGAGGTTCAAGAGACATCAATTACAAGATTCTTCGAAACATCGCTCTTGGTTGGCTGCAGACGCCTTTAATTGCCGGTTTAGTCTCCCTTGGCCTCTATCTGCTCATAAAAGCTGTCGGGGGCCTTTTCTGATCACACTCTTCTCTTAAGAACAATTATCTCCATACGATCGGAGCAGTCCTCAGAGAGATTCGCAATATCTCCAATTGAGAGAACAAGTTCGCGGAGCTGCCTTTTCTCAGCGAGTGAGAGATTCATCTCGAAAATCTTCTTCACAAGCGCCCGCTCATGACTATCCTCAGTATTCTCGAGGCGTTCCGTTTCCTTTATCTTTTCTTCAGCGACACTTAGCTCTTGGAAGAGATTTACTGCCGCCTCCTTGGCTGCCTCAAACGTCTCTGCTGCAAGCTGAACCTGTTTCAAGAGGTCTGTTTTCAACTCAGAAGGTATTACGAGATGCTGCAATACAATCTGATCAACCACGTTCTCCGCCTCATTTGCGACTTTGTCGAAAGACTCTGCAAGACCTAGGAAGTCGCCACGGAAATTCGGGAGGAACGCTCCCTGATACATCGAGTTTTCCATTTCGCGTCTCTTTGCATCGGCGGCCGACTCCATTTTTCGCACCTCTTCCGAATAGATCTCCACAGAAGATAAATCATCATTCTGGCTGGCAAGAAAGACCTTTTCAAGGTTTTCCAGGGTTCTCGATATGAAATCCAGATGCTCATTAAACAGCTGAATGATCGCCATTTCTTTCTTACCAAAAAACATTAGAGGTCCACCTCCGGGCTTCAATATACTGACAAATCCATTAGAGCCTCCGATTCCTTTCACTTCATCACACCCAGTCCTTAGAATTTTCCATGGTGTACTTGACAGACTCTAATAGATTCTATTATTTATATATTATGCCACTTTTATCCTAAAGTTATCTGGTAAGCATTAAATGAGATTCTTGACTTGACTTCGAAATCGTCACTGTGAAAGAAGTCCCAACATAACGAATAGATCGCAAATTATGAAGATCAAAGACGAGTGGAGGCGATAAAATGCAAATAGCAGGCTACTCGAAGGAATACACAGAACAGATGCTTCGCATTCAGCGTGTCTATGAAATGGAGCACCCTCTAGCGGAGAGATTCGCATTTGAAGATCTGAAGAACCCATTGCTGAATGGAAGAAAGAACATCTTCCTCGCTGTGGACAATGGACGTGTAGTAGGTTTCTTACGGTTTCTTACGAGACAGAATTTCAGTACAGCCCATTTCCATCACATCTGGCTTGATATAACTGTAGACGAAGGAGCTGACAATAACTTGATGTCGCTTCTTTATGAAACTGCGCTTCCTTCGATTGTGGATACGACCAGTAACTTCTTTCCTGCAGCGGGAACGAAAATTTGTGTCAGAATTGCCGACAGCGAGAGTGAAAAAAAGGATTTCTTCTCCAACAAGGGCTTCGCTCACTGGATAGACTTCGAGTATATGGAAAGAGACTTGAAAAGAGAAATTAGCTCTCACCCATTTCCATCAGGTCTTATAATCTCTCAAATGAAGCCGAGGAAGTCGCCAGAAATCCTGAAATACCTCCTGGCAGAGCAATCCTGTTTTCCAGACTCACCTCTCGAGTACAAGTATCTCCACTATTTCTTCAGCAGACCTGAGTGGAAGAATGAAGGTCTTATCCTTGCCTCACTGGACCTAAAACGGAATATCGCAGGAAGCGTCATGCTTTACCCGGACAATACTGACAATTCAAAGTTTCACACCGAAGAGATCTTCGTTGTCGAAAGATGGAGGAATAAAGGCCTTGCAAGAGCGCTTCTGGCTGAGTCTCTGAAGTACCTTAAGAAAAAGGGAAAGGACAGAGCCTTTCTCTCGGTCACTTCGGACCGCACTTCAGCAAAGAGATTGTACGAAGAAGCCGGATTCAGATTTCTTTACAAGAGAGAAGTACTGACTCTCAAGATCTGAAATACTCTCTTTTCTTCGGTATTATTCCAGAAGCTTTGCCAAGACTTTTCGAGATTCAACGGCCATATCGTAGACAATTCACCTTATTGTTTATCTTTGTGTAGATGCTTATTCTAAGTGTTTGCCATAATGCTTTCTTTCTGTTATACTCTTTTGGGAGGTGAAATCATGGAATCGTCTGAACTTTTCTGGGAAAGTAGTATCGAAGAACTGGAGGCCGGTTACAAGCTCCTGGACGGGGCTTATATTTGTCTCTTATGCGGGAAGTCTTTCGAGGAAGGATTGATATATCGAATCAGCGGCGATAAACTTATGGACGCTGAGAGAGCTGTTAAGGAGCACATTGCAATAGACCACAGATCTTCCTTTGATTCATTTTTGCAGCTAGATAGAAAATACACTGGACTCTCGGAACAACAGCAGACCATGATGCAGTATTTCTACGAAGGTGTGGGTGATAAGGACATCTCGAAACGCCTGGGATTGACACAATCTACAGTAAGGAACTATCGTTTCAGACTCAAGGAAAAAGCAAGACAGGCAAAAATCTTCCTGGTTCTCCACCACATGATGGAGAAAAGCTTTAACGAAGAAGACAGAATAGTTGACGTTCATAGAAGTGCTACTATGATCGACGAACGCTATTCAGTAACTGAATCTGAGCGGCTCGAACGCCTATCAAGATTCTTCAATGAGAATGGTGAGCTTATCAGGTTCCCGAAGAAAGAGAAGGACAAGATAATCGTCTTAAGGGAAATTGTCAGAGTCTTCAAACCCGGTCTCAATTATAGTGAAGAACAAGCCAACGAAATGCTGAAAGCATTCTATGATGACTACGTTCTTCTGAGAAGATATCTGATCGAATATGGACTGATCGACAGGAAACCGGACGGTAGCGCTTACTGGCTGGTATTCTAATGAATGTTAATGTCAGTTTAAGTTGACGAGCTTAATTCCCTATATAGGCAAATAACGGAGATCTCCATAACAGGACTTTACAGTTGTTAACACACAGGAGTGTTATAATTGATTTAGCTATACAAACGAATAGCTATTTCACAAACGGAGGTGATTCTTTGAAGTTGCTTACAAAGACTGAAAAGACAACGATTAAACGATTCCAGAATTTCGAAAGAATCGACAAAGAGATAGGAATCGACAGAATTGTCGAATTTCTTCACACTAATCTGGAAGAATACGGTGACGATAGATCTGCTATCAGAAGATCAATGGACTATGCCTTCTCCGATGAAAAGGGTAAAGGTGGATTTGTTCTGGTAGCCATGCAGGGAAAAGAGATCTGTGGAGCCTCTGTGGTGAATGACACGGGGATGAAAGGATATATACCGGAACACATCCTCGTCTATATTGCTGTCGACAAGGCAGTGAGAGGGGCCGGTATTGGAAAGAGGCTGTTGGAACAGATAAAAACGCTTTGCAACGGTGATATAGCGCTTCATGTCGAACAGAACAATCCCGCAAGATTTCTGTACAAGAAAATGGGCTTCAAGACAAAGTATGCCGAGATGCGGTTTGCTCAAGAATAAAATAAATGGAAGATAGAATACAAACCTCTTGGAAAAAACGAGAACTTGTGAGAGAATTAATAGCGATAATAACAGTCGGCAATAGGAGGTTTGATCAATGCCTGATGAAAATGAAAAGAAGATACTCGTTGTCTACTACTCTCATGATGAAAGCACGAAATCGATTGCTGAGTCCATAGCAAACGAAACGAATGCCGATCTTCTCGAACTGAAACCTTTGGATGAAAAAGGTGGAAGGAGAGTCAGATACATCTGGGAGGGGGAAAGCGTAAGTATGAATCCCATTCCACCTCTCGAACCTTTTTCGGTAGATCCGAATGAGTACGACCTCATTTTTCTCGGTTCGCCGGTCTGGGCAATGAGCTACGCTCCGCCAGTGGAGAGTTTTTTGAGGAAAGCTACGCTTTCAAACAAAAACATAGCACTTTTTTGCACTCACGAAGGCCTAATGGGAATCGTCTTTCAAGAAATGATCAGCAAATTATCTGATAACAAGATCGTTGGTGCGATTGATTTCTACGATCCCATTGGTTCAGGTGTGAAGTACGCTGCAAATGCAAGTGCCAACTGGGCAAGGCAGGTATTGAAATCGATTAACTAAAGATCCTCGATAATCATCAATTGTGCGAGGCCCTTGCCTTTGAGCTATAGACAAGGGTCTTATTATTTGGAGTCCCACTCTAAAATGATCGAAGAACGAGAAACTCAAGAAGCCACCTGGACAATGGAATGAAGCATGACACTATTCCCGAACAAGTGCTCTTCCTCCAGGGTGACGGTGATAATAGCATAAAGCGTCATAATCAAATCTACTCAACAGAGAATAGTTCCGGTACGAAAGCAGGATGCGGTATAATCTTGGCGAATGAATCGAAAACCGTATCTAAGAGGGGTTGATTGTATTGGAAGATTACAGGTGGATCTATTTGATCATCCTTCTGCAGACAGTTTTTCTCGGGGCAGCGCTTTTCTTTGGACAGGACTTGACCCTCTCCTCTGCTCAGAGCGGTCTTTATCATGAGTCACACATTAGGGAAACAGCAGGAGAATTGCTCCACGAATATTTCGGAAGCTATGAAGATCGATCAGTTCCCTCAGATTCAAGATTGACCGGCTTCGTGATAGAAGACATCAAGATCCGTGAGGAATCCAGTGATTCGGCTGTTTTGTTGGCTTCAGTCTCCTTCAAGCCTTACGATATTGATGCTTCGAGATGGGCTTACCTAGCTACTCGTGATGGTCAGTGGATAAAAGACCTTCGCTTAACAGTGTACCTGGAAAGGGATCAGTCGGGTCGCTTTTCGATCGTCCACACCGACCCCTCTATTTAGAAGCAGTCTTTTTTGTAGACTTGAAGACGATTCTTTCCTTTGCTCTTTGCAGCACGAAGTGCCAGGTCGGCACGGTATATCATACCGTCGACACTGTCTCCATCTCCGAGATACTCTGTAATCCCTATGCTCACTGTAGCAGTGGTGTCCTCTTCCAAGCTTCTTTTCTCAAGCCGATCGAGGATTCTCTTCCCCATAGACTCGGCGCCTTCCATGGCAACCCCGGGCAGGATTATCAAGAACTCGTCTCCACCCCACCTGATTATCCGGTCGGAATTCCTGATGATCATCTTAACTGATTCGACCACCCATGAAAGAATAAAGTCACCATATATATGGCCCAGGGAATCGTTTATTGCCTTGAGGTCATCGACATCAAGCATCATCAATGAGAGAGGTGTGGAGAATCGATTCGATTTCTCGATCTCTGCGGCAGAAAACTCCTCGAGCCCGTACCTGCTCAGCGCGCCCGTTAGAGGATCGTAATAGGTGAGTCTTATGATCTCTCCTCTGCTTCGAATTCTGCTGATCGCCTCGGTGACATGCGCGGCCAGTAATTCTGCGAGCTCAACATCCTCGCTGTCAAACGCGTCCCGCTCAGTTGATATCGTTTGAAAAACTCCAAAGTTTCCAAGAGGTATGCTCAGCGCGGATTTGTAGTCGCTACTTCTTGGCCTTGCCTCTTGGCACGTCGTAATATCGGGAAAGACGAGAGTTTTTCCCTCCCAGAGGGTCCTCCCGGCGACTCCTTCGTACTTGCTGTAGCGTTCCTCACCATTATTTGGAACTGAATTGGTCACCCTCTTCACAACGAGATCTTCCCCCTCCACAATGTCTAGACTGTATACAGCGAATTCTAGAATTCTGCAGGACGCATTTATGAAGAGATCATAGACCTCTTCCTCCGTATCTGCCTTCGCCAGTTCAAGGGCTACCTCATGAAGTCTCCGTATCTTGTTCCTGCTCATCTGGAGCTTATACTTGGCTTTCTCACTATCGCTTATATCAATCGAGTACTTTACGCTAACGAATCCGGAATCTCTGTCTTTTAGATCTACCACGAAACTTCTAAAGTATTCGCTTTCTCCTTCATGTTGAACCATCTCAATGAAACTCTCTTTTCTGGGAGACATATCTTGATCTTGAGTAATGAAGCCAGCTTCCTTTGCCATCTCATTCAGCCATAACGAGTCGCAAGAACTATTTTTTATAGAGACTGCAACCGGTGCGTCCTGAACGATCTTTATGAAGGAGGAAAGAAGAGAGTTCCGGTAGCCTTCGCCGGCCAGGTGTCGACCTAACTCTTCAAATCTGATCTTGACTGTGCAATCGTTCTTCTCGGCCTTGACCAAATAATAACGCGGCACGCCAAAAGCCTTGGTACAACACGCTAAGTCAGTACTCTCTCCATTACTTGCCCTGAGAATGATTGAAGATAGATCTTCAATTCCCAGCATTGAGGAAAGCCTTCCAATGTCGTTGTACGTAGAGAAGATTTCGCTCAGCCTGGAGTCCGATTTTCCGGATCCAGTACTGTCAACAAGATCGATGCTATCTTCATTGACAGAAAAGACTAGCTCGAATTCCTCCATTTCTCGGTTATCGAGATGAAGAGACCTCGATTCAAAGTTCTTAAAAGGCATCCCAAAATTCTTTTCTCCGAACATTCTCAACCACCCTCCAACTTCTTAACTAAATCGTTGCAAAATCATGCCACCAGAAGAAAGAAGTCATTGAATGATCGCACTTAAGTTAGTATAATCTAAAACGTCGACACACATTAGGATTCTGGGATGAGATTAATTTGAAGAAGACTTATCAATGGACACCAAAGACCACTGCGTTAATAGTAGTTCTGATTATCGTGAAATCCCTTGTCTTTTACGCTTACACTGCTGAGCTTGCAAGGGCATCCCTGTTGCTTGGAACACTCTCCTGGTTGGCATTCCTTCTACTGCTTTTCTGGGTGGTGTTCAGAGGGAAGTTCTTTCTTCTGTACTGTGTTATCTCATGTATTCTCTTCGTTGATTTTTTATACTTCCAGTATTTCGGTTTTCTACCTTCGGTGAAGGAACTTGTTCATGTCGGACAAGTAGGTGCGGTAAAAGACAGCATAATCTACGTCCTTCATCCGGTAAGCTTCATATTTATAGTCGATTTGATACCCGTTGGTTTCTATCTGAGAAAAAAGACTTCTTCGGTAGAAGAATGGACAGGAAGAAAGCCGGGGTACACGGATATCCTTATTACGATTGTTATGTTGATAGGCCTTATTTTACCTTTTTCCTCTGAAGCGCTGCAATCTTACTTTGTCTTCAATAGATACGGCGTACTTGCCTATCACATGTTTGATCTGGTGAAAGCAGTCCCCGGAGTTGACAAAGGAATAGCCGTTGACGAAAGAGTCTCGTACAACGGTTACGTCAATAAGATGGCGGAGGCAGGCAAGTACTTTTCCATTGCAGAAGGCAGGAACATCATCGTGATACAATTGGAGTCATTCCAGGATTTCCTTGTTAACTTCTCTTACAATGGTCAGGAAATCACACCGAACCTAAATCGTCTGATCTCGGCCGATTCCCTATATTTTGATGAAGTATATCAACAGGTCGGAGCGGGAAATACTTCTGATTGCGAATTTGTTATTCTCAATTCAATGCATTCGCTCGGAGAAGTCTCCGTATATCAGACAAGAGAAGACAACAGTTTTTACAGTCTACCATCGCTTCTCAAGTCTGAAGGCTACCACACGGTTGCATTTCATGGCAACAACGGGTGGTTCTGGAACCGGGAGAAGATCTATCCAGCGTTAGGTTTTTCCGATTTCATTAGTCTAGAGGACATGGAAAGCGATGAGATTATCGGTTTTGGACTGAGTGATTTCTCGCTGTTCAGGCAAACGCTGGAGCATCTAGAAAGTTTGGTGGAACCGTTCTTTGCATTCATCGTGACGCTCACCAGCCACAATCCGTATGAAATTCCCGAGGAATTGAGAAGCATAGAGCTACTTCCCGAGCACGAAGAGACCCTATTCGGCAACTACATTCAGTCTGTCAATTATGCAGACAGGGCACTCGGTAAATTTGTCGAAGGTCTTGAGAAGGCCGGGCTGTATGAAGACTCCCTGATAGTCCTATATGGTGATCATGCGGGGCTGTACCCATTCAACAAAGAGAACAAAGACATCTTGACCGATCTTCTTCAAGACGAGTATGATTTCGCGCAGGCGATGAATATACCGCTGATCTTTCACATACCGGGTTCCGATCTTCGGATAGTCAACTCTACAGTTGGCGGTCAGATTGATTTCTTCCCGACTCTTCTGAATCTCATCGGAATAGTGGAGCGAAACGGGATCCTTTTCGGACGTGATCTTTTGAATGCTTCATCGGGATTTGCCGCATTGACTCATTACGTCCCCGAAGGCTCCTTCATCGATAATAGTAGAGTGTTTATCATGTCAAGCGACGGAGTACTCAACAACAGCAGCGCAATCAACAGGAACAGCGGAGTAGAGATAGCTCCTTTCAGTTGCCTGGATGGATATAAAGACTCCATACAGCAGATAGCAGCCTCGAAGTATTTCATTCTCAACAACTCGATTTCGAAGCTGACGAGCGGAACAGGCACCAAAGAAAACTAGACCCTGAAAGCGAAAGGATCACGAGAGCTTTAGCTTTGCCGCTCGGTATGAAGCATCGTTGTGTCCGGCTACAAAAGCTGTCAAGGGATCTATCGTTGTCTTCTATTCATTCTCAAATAAGTTGATATACCAAACAATTTGACCTGCTTTGTCTTGCTTTTCCTATACTCAATATCGGTCGGCTCTACCTATTCCTTTATGCCAGTGCCGACAAGACTTTTTACGAAGAGATTCTGCAACAGGAAGAAAACGACAAGCGTTGGAATGACTGCAATCATAGTACCGGCCATGATTATCCCCCAGTTGTTAGCAGATTCGGCATCGATCAGCATTTTCACTCCAATTTGCACTGTCTTCATCTTATCTTCCATCGTAACTATCAGAGGCCACAAATATATGTTCCACGAATAGACAAAGTTTATGATCGCCGAACCTGCAATGATCGATTTGGAAAGAGGCAGAAGGATCTTCAAGAAATACTTGATCGGACCGGCACCATCGATTCTGGCAGCGTCCTCCAGAGAAAGCGGAATCGTCATGAACTGCTGCCTCATTAAAAAAGTGTTTGTTGCACTCGCCATAAATGGGATTGTCAGCGCCCAGTAGGTATTTACCCACCCAAATCTGTTCATCAACGAGAATAGTGGAACAATCATAATAGTCTCCGCCGGCAGGAAGAGCGTTGCAAATAGAAAACCGAAGGCCAGCCCTCTTCCGGTGAACCTAAAGTTTGAAAAGGCGTATCCCGCAAGTGTTCCCGTTACGAGCTTGCCAAGAGTAATCGCAATTGACACGATTGCACTGTTTAGAAGCAGACGCGCAAAAGGAACAGTCTTGAAAGCATCGAAGTAATTCTTGATATGGAACGCTGTCGGGAAAAACTTCGGGGGAAAAGAAAAGACACTTTGAGGCGGCTGAAGACTCATAGTGATAGCAAGAATCAACGGCATTATGAAAATGAATGAAATCGAAATCAGGACGACTTCAATAATCACTGTATTCAGTAGTTTCCTAGTAGACTTCTTCATGGCCGCACCTCATTGGTAGTGAACTCGCCTTTCTGCAACCGTGAAATAGATAATAGTTACAACTATCATTATGAGAAACATGATAACACTTTGAGCTGAGGCAGGTCCCCTCTTCTGATAAGTGAAGGCGTCCAGGTACAGTCTGTAGATCATGTTTGTTGTATAGCCGCCGGGTCCGCCCTTAGTCATTACATCGACTATTGCAAACGACGTGAACATCGTGCTAACAATATTCATTATTACGAGATAGAACGTTATTGGTGAGACCAGGGGAAAGATGATTCTCCATGTTTTCTTCATCACCCCTGCACCATCTAGAGTAGCTGCTTCAAGCAGATCTCCTGAGACATTTTGGATGCTGGCAATATAAAAAATCATATTGAAGGGGAGTATTTTCCATACCGTGGCGAAGATCAAGGCATAGAATGCATACGGTTTCGAAGTCAACCATTCGACCTGAACTCCGAAAAGCTTCATGAATACATAGTTGACATGACCAACAACCGGGTTTAGGAGAAAAGTCCATAACGTACCGGCGATTGCCGGTGAAACCGCATAAGGAGCAAATAAAAACGTCCTATAGAGCTTTGTGCCCGGAACATTCTGAGTAAGAAGCATAGCAATTATGAAGCCTAGAAATATTGAGATTGTCACAGATAGTCCCACGTAAACCACTGTCATCCGCACCGATGAGAGATACTGCTCATTGTTGAATAAATTAATGTAGTTCTGAATCCCCACAAAAGTAGTCTTGTTACCGAAAGTAGACACCCTGTAAAGACTCAACCTGAAAGCCTCTACTGCGGGATAGTAGATAAACAAGACTATTATCAGAAAGGTAGGCACCAGCAAAAGATATGGTAACCACTTTCGCATTCTCCACCTCCAGATCAAAGGGAGCGGGCCTTGAACCCGCTCCACTCAGAAAAAGAAAAGACTAATAGTTTGCTTCGTTATAGTCGACTATTGCTCGTGTTGCACCGTCCTCGGCATATTTTAGCGCCTGCGCAGGTGTCATTTCCCCTGCAATCATTTTCTCGATGGCAGTGGTCACAACCGTCCTGATCTCAGGAAAAGCGCCAGTTATTGCACCGTTTGTATTGTAGCTTTGCACAGAAAGCAGCAGCTGCAGTAACGCCGTTAGGTGATCAGGATAATCACCGTAGTAACCACTTGCAACTAGCTTTTCAACTGAGTCTTTTCTGACTGGAAAGTAGCCAGTTGCCTTGTGCCATTCAATCTGCTGCTCAGTTCCGGCCATGAATTTTATGAATTCCCATGCTGCCTTTGTTTCTGCATCTGGATGGCCATCAATCAACCACAGACTCCCTCCGCCGATAATCGCTCCTCCGGCCTTTGAGTCTGCCGGTCTAGGCAAGAAAACACTGCCAAGTTCGAATCCGTTTGTCTCCGCAGATTCCATCATAAGAGCTACATCTGAAGTTGAAGTCATGAGCATTGCGGCTTTCTGAGAAATGAACAGGTTTCTTGCTGCGGTCCAATCCTCAAATTTGGTGTTAATCATGGTGCCTTCTTGGGACATGGCATTCCACCATTCAAAAATCGCAAGACCCTCTGGCGTGTTAAACACTGCTGCCGTAGGTCTCCCCGTTCTACCATTATTCTGATTGATAAGCGGAGCATCTTGAGCTGCCATAAGCTGTTCAAAGAACCAGGAATTCAAAGATACTGTAAAACCTGCCTGCTCAACATTCCCTGAGGCATCCTTCACAGTGAGCTTTCGCGCCACATCGATGAAGCTCTCGAAAGTCGTTGGTGGATCGTTGGGATCCAAGCCTGCTTTCTCAAAAAGCATCTTGTTATAGAATACGATGGCATTAGAAGAGTTGAAGGGCATGGAATAAAGCTTTCCGTTCACTCTGTAATAGTTTAGCACCTGAGGCATGAACTTCCCGATGTCAAAGGACGGATCGGCCTCCATCATCTCTTCGATTGGAATTGCGACCTCTCCATCTATCATCATCTGAGTACCGATTTCGAAGACCTGAACTACATGAGGAGCCGTTCCTGCCTGAACCCCGGCGATCATCTTGTTCAGAGTGTCTCTGTAGCTTCCAGTGTACTGCACTTCAACCTTGATGTCAGGGTGTAATTTCATAAATGCATCTGCCTGAGACTGCAGAAAATCGATTCTCCAGCCACCCATTGCATGCCAGAACTGGATTGTTGTTGCGGACAGTACGAGTGAGAAGATCAACACGATCGAAAGAAGAAGAAGCTTTCTCAAAAGAACCACCTCCATGTTTGGGATAGGACCTTAAGCCAAAGCAACTGCTCAGACAGACAAAGAGAAAACAGCCTCCAAAAAGGTAGGCAGTTTTCTCTTTGTCAGTACCACCATATGTTCATTGTACTACAAAGCTTACAAAAAACAAAACATAGAATTACGCTTCCAAACTATCTGGTTTTTTCGCGGTAATCAAGGAGGAGCCTGTCGATCCCACCAACCTTTTCCCTTTCAGCCTTCCAGAAATCCTGAGACATCGTGCCGTTGAGTTCTTCAACAGTTCTCCCCTGTTGTTCGACCCAGGTATAGTACTTCAAATTGTGCCATCTCATTCGGTTCTCCATGGTCCCTTCGAATATCCAGTCCGTCTTTGCTCCAAGGGCAAACGATTCGAACCTGTGCTTCGCTTCATCCATGGTGAGGCTACCGTAAGTCTTTGTCATGTTCGCCATTACAGAATGATAGCGATCCATGTTGTCTGTTGCAATGGTCACGATGTTGTCTTCGCCGGTCATTTTGTAGTGCTTTGCCATCTTTATAGCACCGACGACGTTCGCAACTCCCGAGATACCGAAAATATCTGCCATTGTCTCCACATCTTTTTCCTTTAGAAACTGCTTCAAGAATCTCTTGCCCTCGTCATCGGTCATGACCTGGAGCAGTTTCTTGCATTCGATGTCATCAAGCGCAACAACTGCATCGTTGTTCATCACATTGTGAATCCAGGTCACGTGTTTGTCTCCGATTCCCTGAATGTCATGGCCACCATAACCATTGAGCGAAAGAGTCGGGCACTGCACGGGTTCTCCTGCCACTATCTTCACTTCAGGATATACTTCCTTTATCCTGTCGCCGCAAGCGATAGTCCCTGCCGAGCCGACCGTCGCAACGACCGCGGAGACCCTGCCGTTACCGAGCCTGAGCTCGTCCATCATCTCCAGAATCGTGTTTCCTGTCACATAATAATGAAATCTATAGTTTCCGAGCTCCTCAAACTGATTGAGAACACGGACTTTCTCTGGATTGGCTGCCTTCAATTCCTTTGCTTTATCGTAAATCTCTTTCACGTTCGACTCACAACCTGGGGTTGCTATAACTCTCGCGCCATACTCTCTAATTATGTCGAATCTCTCAGAGGACATCTCTTCGGGAAGAATGACTACTGAATCGAACTTCATTCTGCATCCGACCCAAGCGCCTCCGATTCCATAGTTGCCTGTAGAAGGCCAAACCAAAGTGTGGTAAGTTGGATCCACTTCGCCTCTCAAAACCTTTTCCATCAAAATCGAATAAGTCGCTCCCACCTTGTGGCTGCCAGTGGGGAAATCCTTTCCGTACAGAATGACGATATTTGCATCGACTCCAGTAAATTCCTTCGGAAGAACGAAATAGTAGATCCTGTTATCGATGTCTCTCCAGGAAATGTTGTACAGATTTATCGGATCCAGAGGATCTTCCTCCCTCATCTTCCAGGCGATCTCTCTCGTTTTTCTGTCGATCTTCTCTGGATGCAGCATTTCCTCGAACGTTGGACCAAGCACAAACTTACCCATGTTAATCCTCCTTGTCAAACACCAACTATACTAATTACTCGAATTTCCTTCGATTAGACTCAGCACGTACTCAGGAGTTACGGGTATTCTTCTTACCCGCTTTCCAACTGCCATGGAAACGGCATTGGCAACCGCGGCAGGAACCGGCATGAGTGATGGTTCACCAATTCCCTTAGCGCCGTACGGCCCTTCGGGGAAGGGATCCTCCACCACATCAATAACGAGCTCAGAGGGAACTTCATGGACAGTTGGGATAATGTATGTGTTGAAGTTGTCGGAGATAATTTTGCCATCTCTATGCTTCAGATCTTCATATATTGCGTACCCCATACCCTGAGCGAATCCTCCCTGTATCTGACCTATCACTCCTTCGGGATTTACGGACTTTCCTACGTCATGAGCTGTGAAAGCCTTCAAAACTTTGGTTGAGCCCGTTGCTAAATCAACTTCAACCTGTACAACCTGACTCGCATACGAGTACGTTACATAAGCCTCTCCGATCCCATTTTCCATATCGAAATTCAATTTCGGAGTCTCATACCAACCGGTCTCAAACAACTTGACATTTCTCTTGTAAGCCTCTTCGACTATTTCATCAAATCTCATTCTCTTTCCGTCTTCATCATAAACAGAGCCGCCTGCAAACTTCACGCCGGCGGAGCTGCTACCCGTTATTTCACGGAACACGGGAATCAATTTTTCCCGCAAAGCAATACAGGCACTTCTTACCGCGTTTCCTGAATAGATAGTAGTCCTGGAGGCTACTGTCGGTCCGCTGTCCGGGACAAAGGCCGTGTCCGGCTGATGGACCAGGATTCTTTCTATTCTCTGACCCAGCTCTTCGGCAGCCATTATCGCGATTACTGTCTTTGCCCCCTGTCCCATTTCCGTTCCACCGATTCTTACTTCTACAGAACCGTCTTTATTTATCAGGACGTGCGCGCCGGACTTGTCAAGAGCCTGTCCACCGGCGCCAAGACTTACCCCATAGAAGATGTGAGAAACTCCCACACCCCTCTTGAAGTCCTCGTTGTCCTTGTTGAACTGCTCTGTCTCTGCCACCAGTCTCTGCCAGTTCGAGGCCTTCTTGACTCTCGATAGAGTCTCCGGTGCTCCGACACTGTGAAGCAGAAGATGATCTGTAGAAGTTCTCGATCCTCTCTTCAGCGTGTTGATTTCTC
The DNA here is from genome assembly GCF_002435945.1 of Mesotoga sp. UBA6090. Classification (NCBI taxonomy): domain Bacteria; kingdom Thermotogati; phylum Thermotogota; class Thermotogae; order Kosmotogales; family Kosmotogaceae; genus Mesotoga; species Mesotoga sp. UBA6090. The sequence continues at coordinate 7,341 of NZ_DIXC01000040.1, read as the reverse complement.
TGAACTCCATGGGATCGAACCCCATTTGAGAAGCTATATCATCAAGCATACTTTCGACAGCAAAGAGAACCTGTGGCGATCCAAAGCCCCTGAAAGCTCCGGGCGGAACCTTGTTAGTGTAGACGGCGCAAACATCAACATCGACATTTTCAATCTCGTAAGCGCCGGCTGCATGCACAAGCGTTCTAAACATGACGATTGGCGTGAGCGTGGCATAAGCTCCCATATCCATACAGGCCTCTATCTGCATCGCCTTGATTTTCTTTCCTTCAAGAGCAACTTTATAATGAGACTTGACCGGATGACGCTTTGAGGTGGTTTGAATATCGATCTCTCTCGAATATATCAGTTTCGCAGGCCTTTTGAGATTGTAGGAAGCAACCGCTGCGTAAGCAGCGACGTAAGAGGGAACATCTTCCTTGCCTCCAAATGCTCCACCCGTTTCGGTCTGTATGACTCTCACCCTGCTCATTGGAATGCCCAGAACATGCGAAAGCGCTCCCTGCACATAGTAAGGGCACTGCATAGTACCGTAGACCGTAAAACCGTAGTCAATATCCGGTACTACTATTACTCCCTGGGTCTCCATGTAGGCCTGCTCCTGATAGTGCGCATAGAACTCTCCTTCAAAAACAAGTTCACAGTTCTCAAAATATCCAGATGGATTTCCTTTTCGTATTTTCTTCGAAACTCCGATATTTGACTTTCCATGAACAAGAACCTCGTCCTTCAAGGCATCTTCTATTGTCAGTACCGGCCGGAGCTCTTCGACCTCTATCTTCACAAGATCAGCGGCTTCTTCGGCAGTTTTCTTATCCTTCGCAGCAACTACCGCCACTACGTCACCGTAAAATCTGATCTTCTCTCCTTCCTTCACAAGACAAGGCATATCTCTTATTACGTCGCCAAGCTGATTCTCACCGGGAATATCCTTCCAGGTGAAGACACCTTCCACACCGGGAAGCCTTATGGCGGCTGAAGCGTCAATCGTCTTGAGAACCCCGTGAGCTTTCTTCGCAATAACCAGAGCACAGTAAACCTGTCTGTCAAAAGAAACATCGGCAGCAAATTTCGCCCGGCCATCAACCTTTTCCAGGGCATCTACCCTCTTGATTCTTCTGCCAACAACTCTCTCTTGCAAATCAGACATCTTCACCCTCCCCAACGAAAAGCGGTACAAAGCCATTCTTCTCGATATCAACCAAGCCGAGATTCGTCAACTTCAATTTCGGAATAACTGAAAGCTGAACAAATGACAGGGTCATGAAGAGATCTGGTAGACTGCTTCCCATTGATTTTGCCGCTTCCTTCAGTTCAACCAACCTCTCTGCAACTTCTCTACTGGTGAGGTCCGACATGAGGCCGGCTATCTTCAGAGGCAGCTCAGATATTATCTTTCCGTCAACTACAGCCACAAGACCTCCGCCCATCTCAATCACCCTGTTGGCAGCGAAGACCATATCGGAATCACTTACACCGAGCACACCCAAATTATGCGAATCATGACCGACCGAAGTGGCCACAGCTCCCTTTTTCAATCCCGAACCCTTTGCAAATGCAACCGACATGGATTTTTCCTCGTTGTAACGACAGATCGCCGCAAGTTTCAATATATCTTGCGAAGGGTCGCTGACCACAAAATCGTCTTGAATTCTCGCAACCTCAACCGAAGCTCCCGTCAAGACTTCACTTCCCAGAAGCTCGATAACTCTGATTCGCCTTCCTTTAGCCACCACTTTGAGATCGTTCTCACTTATCTTCTGACACTTGAATGTGTTGATCTTCTCCTGAGGAAAGCTCCTGGAAATCACATCTGCTACAAGCTTGCCGTCTCTCGCGACAACCTTCGAGTCCTTGAAGACTATTCTTGGACTGAAGAAATTGAGATCGTCGACCACAACAAGGTCCGCCTTATATCCGGGCGCAATTGCTCCCATAGACCTGAGATTGTAGTGCCTTGCCGTGTTTATCGTCGCCGCCCTTATCGCAATTATTGGATCAATACCGTGCTTAATGGCCTTTCTGACATTGTGATCGATGTGACCCTCTCTGATAATGTCGTCAGGGTGCTTGTCGTCAGTGCAGAAAGAGACGAATGGATAAGTCTTGTCATTTATGAGTGGAAGAAGCGGAACGAGGTTTCTCTCAACACTGCCTTCCCTAATTAGAATCTGCATTCCTCTTGCGAGTTTTTCACGAGCTTCCTCGACGTTTGTACACTCGTGTTCAGACCTCACAAATGCACATATGTAAGCGTTGAGGGGCTTCCCAAGGACGCCAGGGATGTGTCCGTCTATCTTCTTGTATTTATGCCGAATCAATTCGATCTTTGCTATTGAGTCTCGATCACCATTGATGATGTCGGGAAAGTTCATCACTTCGCCCAGACCAAGAACCCTATTTTGAAATTTCTCAACGAACCCAATCATATCCATGACACTGATAGTTGCTCCCGATGTTTCCATGGTGGAAGCGGGCACTGCAGAAGGAATCATTATGTATAGATTAACAGGAACGCCCTCTGTCGACCTTATCATGTACTCTATTCCGGCGAGACCCATGACGTTGGCGATTTCGTGAGGATCTGCTATCGCTGTCGTGGTTCCTCGTGCAAGAATTGTCTTGGAGAATTCGACGGGCGATACCATCGATGATTCTATGTGCAAATGGGCATCAATAAGGCCAGGTACTACGTACGAACCTTGGAGGTCGATGACCTCCACGCCTTCTTCGTAATCGCCAATTCCGGCTATTCTCTTCCTGAAAAGAGCGAGATTCGCCTCTTCCACCTCGCCACTGAACACGTTGACTACTTTGCAGTTCTTAAGCAGAACGTCAGCCGGCTTATCACCCCGAGCTACCGGAATTATATCAATAATATTCGTGCCAATCGCCTCCTTTCGAGGAGTTCTTGGATAGGAAAACAAGACCCCCGCATTGCAGGGGTCTCTCTGTCATTCAAAAACACTCGTGACCCTTCTAGTCTTGATCTCTTCAGAGAGCTTCTCGATAAACGAGTCGAGTTCAATGGATCCAAGATCTTTTTCACTTCGCAGTCTTACCGATACGGTGCCGTACTCTCTTTCTCTATCCCCGACTATCAACATATAGGGCACTTTGAGCATCTGCGCGTCCCGAATTTTGTAATTTGTGGATTTCTGCCTGTCATCAACCTCGACTCTGAACCCCTTGTTCTTCAGTTCAGAAGCGACTGACTCAGCGTATTCGATGTGTCTGTCGGCTATGGGGATAACTGCAACCTGGGTCGGAGCAAACCACGTTGGGAAGGCTCCTGCGAAGTGCTCGATAAGTATCCCCATGAATCTCTCAACTGAACCGAAGATGGCTCTGTGAATCATAACGGGCTGATACTCCTCGTTGTCAGGACCGATATACTTGATTCCAAATCGTTCCGGCATCATGAAATCCAGCTGAATGGTCGCGCACTGCCATTCTCTTCCGAGTGAATCCTTTATGTGATAATCTATCTTCGGACCGTAAAAGGCACCATCGCCTTCATTCACCTTAAACTCCATATTCTTTGCCTTCAGGGAATCCTCAAGTGCCTTTGTAGCAATATCCCAGAGCTCCACTTCGCCCATGTAATCTTCAGGCCTCGTCGAAAGCTCCGCCCTGTACTCGAAATTGAAAGGCGAATATATCTTCTCTACGAAGTCGATCACTCCCATGATCTCCTGCTGTATCTGTTCTCTGGTACAGAATATGTGAGCATCGTCCTGAACGAATCCCCTCACTCTGAACAGACCGTGCAGAACACCGGAACGTTCGTATCTGTGGACCTTTCCGAACTCAAAGAGTTTCATTGGAAGATCTCTGTAGCTCACAGACGAGGACTTGTAGACTATGATATGACCGGGACAATTCATTGGCTTCACCGCAAACTGCTGGTCCTCTTTCTCCGTGAAGTACATGTTGTCCCTGTAATGATCCCAGTGACCTGATGTTCTCCACAGGGCATCCGACATAACCTGTGGCGTACTCACTTCTCTGTAGCCGTCTTCAATGTGCTTCTCTCTCGAGAATTGAAGTAGCTGATTGAGCATCTCCGTTCCCTTTGGAAGGAATACAGGCATTCCGGGCGCGTATTCGTAATTGATTGTGAAGAGGCCAAGCGCCGGACCAAGCTTCCTGTGATCCCTCTTCTTTGCCTCTTCAATCATCTTGAGATAATCCTCGAGATCGCTCTTCTTTGCGAAGGCCGTTCCATAAACTCTCTGAAGCATTTTGTTCTTCTCATCGCCTCTCCAGTACGCACCGGATACCGATGTGAGCTTGAAATACTTGACCTTGCCAGTCGAAGAAATGTGAGGACCCCTGCAAAGATCGACGAATTCTCCCTGCCTGTAGAATGTGACGGTTTTTGCGCCGGTGTCCTTTATCAGATCCTCAATGAGCTCTACCTTATAAGGCTGGTCCTCCTTCTTCATGAGAGCTACTGCATCACTCACGGGCAACTCAAACCTCTCCACGGTGAGATCTTCTTTGATTATCCTGTTCATCTCAGATTCGATCTTCGGCAAATCCTCTTCAGTTATTCTTATATCGCCCAGATCTATGTCGTAGTAAAATCCATTCTCGATTGTAGGCCCTATGGCAAGCTTGACTTTCTCCTTACCATAAATTCTTATTACTGCCTGAGCAAGAATATGCGACATTGTATGTCTGAAAAAGACTGCCGCTTCAGGATCCTTATCAAGTACCAATCTAACCGAAGCGTCACTCTCAATAGGTCTTTCCAGATCCCACAGCTCTTCATCAACTACCGCACCGAAAGTTCGCCTGGCCAGCCCCTCGGAAATGTCTCTTGCAATCTCCGCTGGTGTCACTCTTCGCCCGTATTCTCTTATAGAACCGTCGGGCAGTTTTATAGAAATACCCATAATATCCTCCTGATTACGGTATTATCGCCACAGCTTCCATTTCTACCGGCGCATTCTTGGGCAAGTTAGAGACTTCAACGACAGCTCTCGCGGGCTTGTGTTCCTTGAAATACGTCATGTAGATTTCATTTAGTATCGAGAATTTCCCCATATCCCTAACATAGATGTTCACTTTCACGATATTGTCCAGACTCGACCCGCCGGCGGCGACAACCGCGAATAAATTCTCCAGTGACTGTCTGCATGCTCCTTCGAAATCTGTCACCAGCTCACCGGTCAACGGGTTGAGGGGGATCTGTCCAGAAACAAAGAGAAAACCACCCGCCGCAATTGCTTGAGAATATGGTCCAACCGCCGCCGGCGCCTTGTCAGTACTGATAACCCTCAACACAGTAACACCTCCTATTTTGGTTAATTATATCATTACAGAATAGATGAAGCGACGCATATGCACTTTCAAAAACGCATTCGTGAAGAGAAACAATGTAGAATCGATCCGTATATGATTGAAGAGATAAGAGCAAGCAAAGCCCTTACAAAATCAAGCATTCCTTTAACCGATTTCACGGTCAATCCTTATGTTGGATGCACAATTGGCTGCAAATACTGTTTTGCAAGGTTCATCGGCTCTTTCAAGTACTGCCACGGCAGATGGGGCAGAGACGTTCAGGTTCGTAAGAATATTGTCTCTCTTCTGCGAAAAGAGATTACTTACCATCCCAAGCGAGCCGTGTTTCTCAGCACGGCCTGTGATCCATATCAGCATATAGAAGAGAAGTATGAAATCACCCGTGAAATACTGAGAATACTTATCTCCCATCGGATTCCTGTATTAGTAATGTCAAAGTCCGCTTTGGTCAGAAGAGATATAGACCTGCTGAGAGCCTCTGAAGGAGAAGCGAGGGTTTTAATAACGGTAACTACGGACATAGACGATGTCAGAAAGATTCTTGAACCAGGTTCATCTTCCTTTGAAGAAAGGCTCGAGACAATCGACATGCTTATTGCCAACGGCATCGAGGTCGGTGCCTTTGTCGGTCCGGTTCTCCCGATGAACGCGACCAGAGTTGCCTTTGAGCTTTCAAAGAGGGTCGAAGAAGTACACTTAGATCCAATGAACTACACTTTTCAGGTTAGAGGCATCTACAGAGAATTCGGCTGGCAGAGATGGCTCAGCACCGAGGCTTACGAAAATGTCAGAGAAGAATTCTCCCGATTACTGCAGGTCGATTAGCTAAAACACCAATCCCGCCGCAATATAAGGACAGAATTCCAAATTCTCGAGTGAAGGCGTGAAATCGAGATTCAAACCACCCTCAAGAAACAGGCCGGAATCAGACACACCTAAGCCGGCCCGAACTCTGGCCGGGAGATCCCAGCCTTCGATTTTGCCTCCAAGTACGTCAATCAATCCCCTGACCTGAACCCCCAAGCCAGCCTTTATATATAGAACAGTTATGGGAAGTTTGAAATTCAGGCCTGCATAACTTAAGAACGGATCTGAAAACTCAATCCTTCTTTCCGAGGGCCACACCTGAGCGAAAGGTACATCCAGAGAGATAAGCCCGATACTGCCGATAAGCGAAAGTCTGGCGCAGCTAAGGCTGCTTTGATCAGATTGAATAACGTCAACGCCTATCCCAAGATCGATCTCTACAGCAATCATAGTAGAAACCAGGACTAGAGAAAGAATCATCAAAAAGAACACTCTCACAGACAACACCCCCAGATGAGAACGTTTCAGAAACAACAACCGAATACACAACCTATTATAAACCAAGCGCAAGGAAGAGCAAGAAAAAGTCATACGATGAATCCTCCCTCTTTTCACTATAAACCGGGCAATAGCGCGATGGTTTTTAGAAAGCATTTGCCGTGGCAGTCGATTCTTCTTTTCTAGCTGAAAAGTGAAGCTATTATCACTGATAGGCTTCACCGAAAAACAATTCGCAGCTGCGAACAGTCGAACTATAGCCAAATAATCAGTGTTATTTTCTCCTCTTTGATCGTGGTTGGCTATAACGGCATTGACGAACTGAACGAAAGAGATGGTACACTTTGCATGATGTATAATGCATCATGTTCATTATTTGTTAATCTTTCTTCACGAAGAGCGGGGCGTTCTACGACGGTTCCGCACAAGGAGGTGTTTGGATGAAGCTAAACAAGGTACTCGTAGTCGCAATGGTCATGCTAATTGGGGTTTCTGCACTTGGCGCAACGATCAAGGTAGCATTGGTTGCACCATTCACAGGACTGGGTTCTATTCTTGGCGACTACATCAAGATGGGCGCACAGTTGGCGCTTGAAGAGATCAACGCTGCAGGAGGAGTCAACGGTGATCTGCTCGAAATGGTCGTGTATGACGACGCAGCAAATCCAAGCACGGCTGCAAATGTCATAAGAAGAGCTCTTTTTCAGGACAACGTTGTGGCCGTAT
>NZ_DIXC01000039.1 GCF_002435945.1 Mesotoga sp. UBA6090 | reverse complement strand
GGTACTTATATTCTGCAGCAAACAGCGTAACGTTAAATAACGCTTCTAGATATAGATATAGAGATATAGAAATAGATAAAGAATTAGAACTAGATCTAGAGAAAGAACTAGATCTAGAGAAAGAAACTAACAAAGAAAGAGATTCAAAAATTCCGTATGATGAAATCGTTGAAATCTTTAACAGCAAATGCCCTGAACTTCCTAGAGTAATCAAAGTAACCGATCAAAGGAAGAAGTTTCTTAATGCAAGATGGAAAGAATACCCTTCGCTAGACTTCTGGAATCAATTCTTTGAGACGGTATCAAAGAGCAACTTCCTTAACGGAAAAGTAAACGACTTCAAAGCCAACTTTGACTGGCTCATCAGACCAAACAACTTCGTAAAGGTTGTTGAGGGCAATTACAACGGCAGGGAGAAGAACAAGGGACTGAAGACTCTTGTAAATGAATTGGAGTGGTGACGATGCTCGACAAGAAGGTTTTCGCTCAAGCGTTAGCGGGAATGGCTTCTGTATGGAAGGAGATAGAAAAGGTTGCCGATGATGAGTTTGCCTCGGCCCTATGGTACAGGACACTCTCCGATCTTGACGATCAGAGTTTCAAAGAGGGAGTAGTACACATCATGAAGACGTTTCATTTCGCTCCTAAGCCTTCAGACATTCGAGAGGCAGCGCTTGTATCTACAAAACCTCTCTTGGGAGCTGAGGAAGCGTGGGGAATTGTTGTCAACGATATTAGACGAGGTAATTTCTACTTTGGTACACCGAATTATCAGGACTGGAAGATAAACAAGACGCTCGAATCATTCAATTCTCTCGAGCTTAGGGATATGACGAGCGAAAACCGCCCGATCATAAGGGCGCAGTTCATCAAAATATATAACCAGTTCAAGGAAAGAGAGAAGGAGGCTCTCGTTACTAACGACCCAAAGTTAAAGGCTCTTCTGCAATCAATAGGCGCATTGCCACAATTGGAGGGGTAGTAGTGATCTTATTCGCGTATGTACTAATCGCAATCTTCTTCTTAGGCTTCCTAACGGTAGTAACTTGGAACGAAATGTCTTGGCTCAATGTGATGGTTGTTTGCGGATTATCTATCATGTGGCCTATCACACTGATTCTTCTTGTTGTCAGACGAAATGAATTGAAAGGAGGTAGCGAATGACTTATAACGAATTTGCGGAAGATGTTATCAGGACAATAAATCACGGATTAGATGAGGACAACCACATATTGTGCGGAATCATGGGGCTTGTCGGTGAAGCTGGAGAACTTGCTGACGCGATAAAGAAAGTCTATTTTCAGGGTCACAGGTTAGACACGGAAAAGATGAAAGACGAGCTTGGAGACGTTCTGTTCTACTTTGCGTATTTATCTGAAACGCTTGGAATACGCATAGAAGACATTATGAAATACAACGTAGCGAAGAGGGCCGAGAGATACCCTTACGGATTTGAGACAGAAAGGAGCGTGAACAGATGACTTTAAGAGATGCAGCAGCATTTATCGACGAGGCGCAGGACGCGCTTCACAATGCAATTGGTTACACAGATGGCGTTGACGTTAAGGAGTGCGTTGATGAAGCACTAAAACCTCTCGCAAAGGCTCGCGAGGCTATTGAGGAAGTGGCAAACGACATCGAAACCGCTTACTTAATTCTCAAACCTAACATAGAAGTGTGAGGAGGAATATATGACAGATACCGACGAGTTCCTAAGCAAAGGGCATGAAGCGTCTTTTTTCAACGATCTCATTAAAAGGGTGTCTCTTGAAGCGGAAAAGCAGTATTCCGAATACGCGAAGAGCGCAAAGCCGTGCTTCAGCAACCAGCCTTACTGGCAAATGTCAACGGACGTACCTGTTATGAAAATAGAGCGATTGGTAGATAACCTGATGGATATGATCTACGAAGAAGAAAAAGATACGTACGCAGAAGCCCTTCAGTCCATAAGAGATTGCAAAAAGAAAGCAGAAGATATTATGGCTCAGGCTTTACTGGCATACATATGTGTCGGAACGTATGAAAGCGAAGTCATGAGCGACGCAGAAAAAGAGAAAGAAGAAGTAACTGGCAGAGATTGGAAACCAGACGGAGACGATCGGGACTTCAAAGAAGGGTTAGACCGCTATCTTACTCGTTCTGATTGGGATTAACGGAGGCAGATGAATGTACGAAAAAGAATATGAAAAACTCATTGAGTTTATAGTTCAAGAATTTCCTGACGAGATTGGAAAGGGGAGTAAGAAACGTGGAGAATCTGCAGGACAAGTTGCGATAAGGCTGCTCAATGAATACAAATCTCTTGTTGTGTTCGTTCCTGTATATAGACACATCATTGAACTCGAAAAAGAAAAGGAAAAAATGCTCGAAAGAATTGACTTACTTACAGGAGAGATTCAGAGCATAGATCATCAGCTTTCTTGTGCTATCGAGAAGAAGGTGGAGACAGGCGAGTACGCAGATGTCAAGTGGTTTATGTCGGCCAAGAACGCGAAGAAAGCAAAACGAGCAGAGATCATTCGTATTCAACGCAAATTGCACAAGATCAATTCAGAGATCAAGGCCACAAGAGGTAAGACTTACGAAAGGCTCTTCGTTGAAGTTGCAAAGGACGCTCTAAGCGAAGAACAGTACAAAACAATCTGCAGGCTTGCCTTCGACAGAATGGGGAAACTCGAACAATACGCTAAAGAGTGATGTGCTGATTTGAAGATTTTCTTAGGGTTTGTGAGCACAGTTATGCTAAACAGAAACCTTTTCAAAGACAAGGAATTACCTTATTCTATTATTTTGCAAAGCGAGGTGGATTGATGAACTGGAAGTTTAGGATATGGAGCTTATCAGAAATGAAAATGTATTCTCCTACGAAGATTGAAGTATGTATGTCCGAAACCACAGCGAAGATATTCGACGGAAAGAAGCACCGCACACTCATGAATAACAAGCTGGTTGGTATTGAGCAATTCAAGCTCATGGCAAACGTCGGTATTAGAGACGGCGAAGGAAAAGAAATCTACGATCAGGACATACTCGAAACAGAAAAAGGGAGGGGGGTAGTGTACTTTCAGCCAACACGCGGAGCGTATGTAGTCAACCTGTTCGGCAAGGGAGAGGTAATGTTCGATGAAGTCAAGTGTTCCGTCAAAGTTCTCGGCGATGTTTTTCGGAATCCCAAATTGATTGCAGAATCTGTTGAGGTGATGTAATGGAGCAAATAGAGATTCTAAAAGAAAACCTCGCTTTGCTCGAGGACAATTTCAAAGACTTTAAGAAGGAGGCTAACGAAAGGATAGCCAGACTTGAGATGGCAGCTAAGAAAGTTTTGGTTAGCAGACTAGATGATGTAAGCAAGTCAAATACAATCTTCCTAAAGCAAAAGTACGAATCATTCTCCGCAATAAATCAGATAAGCGAAACGAGGTACAGACTTACTGTTTATGGAACGGCTGCAAAGATGCTCAAGCACGCGGCCAACAGGACAAAAGACAACATGCTGTCTTACGTGGTTCTCGGACGCGAAATAGTTATAAAGACCTCTGGAGACAAGAAGAAGCGTTACCGATCGTCTGCTGAATCAATAAACACAGACATTCACGCTAAGCTGGATTTCACTTCGATGTACTGTCCTGTCGATTGCGAACCGTACCAAGATGACTTCATAGTGCGAATAGACCTGTCTGCAAGGATTAACCCGAACACGCTCGAAGTGATGCTCATATGAACGTAGTCTTCACGGATTCAATAAGACAGTTCAGGATACGCAGAGGACTGAACAGAAGGGATCTTAGCAGAAAGTCAGGACTGCATAAGGACGCAATTCAACGTATTGAGGCTGGCGAGTATAAACCGACGAAAAATACTTGTCAGAGAATAGCCGATGCTCTCGAGGTCGATCTTTCAGAGATTTACGGAACTGACGGAACGATGGATAAGGTGAATTTATTAAGAGCGGCATTGAGAGAAGTTGAAGAGAGGTTAGACGTTATTTGCAAAGTTGTAGATGCAACAAACAACTTCATAGAACGAATCGATAGTGAAGATGCCGAGATCGACGAGCAAGCGCATAAGTGCCTTACTCAGGTAATGCAAATACTCAAGAGGTGATGAAATGTTTGAAGTTGTGTTGATGAACAAGAATACTCGTACAACAGAAAAAATAAGAGTAGAAGCATCAGGACACGCAGAGGCGTGGGAAAGGGCAAGGAAAGCATTGGAATTTAACGGAAAGAAAGCTGGCGATTACTACATCAAGACGTCCCACAAGATTGTCGAAGATACGCGCACATCTAAGGTATAACGCGTTGTTCTGCGCTATACGACTAAATATGTATCTGAAAAAAGAAAACGCGTTATAACGCATTTTAAGGGGGCAATCATGGAAGAAAGAAAAATCGAATGGAAAGTAACCGAAAGTGAGCCAGCTTGCAGAATGTTGGTTGACAACGAAAAGATTGTGCTAATCATCGGAGATGATGAAATGATCGCGGCAAATCCTATGACAAACAGCGGAGAAACACCCATACAGTTCTTTGACAGATTCTTAGAAGGCATATCGCTGGAGGAGGAATAATGGGAATAGCTTACAACAGAATAATACTCGTAGGAAGACTCGTTAGAGATCCCGAGTTTAGCTACGCGCAGACAGGAACTGCCATATGCAAGTGCGCAATCGCAGTCGATAGGGAGTTTGCAAAGAACAACGAGACCGATTTTATTCCGCTCGTTTCGTTCGCAAAGACAGCCGAGACTATGAACAACTTCCTTCACAAAGGTTCGCTCATTCTGGTGGAGGGCGCGCTCAATATCGACAATTATCAGGACAGAGAAGGAAACAAGAAAACGTTCGCTAAGGTCGTCGTTAACAGATTCAACTTCATGGAAAAGAAGAACGCGTCTAACGGCAACTCGGCTCAGCACTCAGACAAACAGCTTGAGGAAGATACGGTGTTCTTCGGTTCTGACGATGGCGGCTCTGACGAAATTCCGTTCTGAGGTGTGACATGATAGGGAGAAAATGCCCGAAGTGCGGCAAAGAATACTTCAGCAGTAATGAGGGGGGAATCTGGCAATGCTCGTGCGGAAGACAGCTTACACCAGAGATGAACTCTTACGAACTCGTGAGGCAGAACAATGAAATCACTAGAGAGATTCGCGCTGACGGAGAATTACTCAAGCGAAGATCTTCTCTGGGCGTTGAGAAATTACCAAAGCATATGGTCGAGAATCCTTGAGACGCAAGTAACCCTTACATTCAAGGACGGAGACATAGACTTTGAATCTCCACCAAAGACAATCAACTATTCAAAAGACACTTTGAGGGGGTGCATACAGACTAAGAGAATGGCCGACGGACAGAAAGCAGTTCTCATAATTGCCGCTATGAAGTTGGACGCGATGCTGAAGTCGCTAACCGACAAGCAAAGAGAAGTTGTTTTCTGGCGATTGATTGACCGATCTCATACTGTTGTTAGAAATCAGAAGAGGTATGCAAGTACGAGGGAGCTGGCAGAAATGCTGAGTATTCCTAATTCAACATTTAGAGATCGTCTAATAAGCGCATGGGAAAAGCTAGGCGGCGAATGGGAGTTGTTGAGAGATTACATTCAATACGCGATAGAAAACAGTTGTTAGAAAAATTCTGAAAAATCCGATTGACTTTCCGCACAAATATGCAGTATAATTGCTACGATTGCGGAAGTCATACAGGAGCTGACAGCTCCTGTATTTTTTTGCAACTTATATCACCCCCAAAGGGCAGGACCGACCCCCTGCCCTTTATTATGAGGTGGGAATCTTGCCGAAGAATCGTGTTACATTCTCAATTCCTGTACCTCCAAGTGAAAATCATTGTTTCTTTACTGCAGGACATAGGCGAATACTAACGAAAGAAGCAAAAGAGTTTATGACGGAGGCCGCGCTAAAGGCCAAGATCGCTTCGAAAAAGGCAAACTGGAAAATCGTTAACGGAAGGAAAGTGGTTTTGCTTCTCTACTTCTACTTTCCGAATAGGCGAAAGAAGGATACGCACAACACGCTGAAGGTTCTCATGGACAGTCTCGAAGGAATCTTATACGAAGATGATTACTGGGCTTTGCCGAGAATAATGGACTTTGGAATTGACAAGGACAATCCTCGCCTTGAAGTCGTTGCATATCTGAAATGAAAACTCCGTACACAATAGAAAATCAAATCTTCACAAACAAGGCTCATGATGCGGCTAAGAGATACGTATATCCGAGGGTTTTCAGGAATAGCGGAATAACGATAAGAGACACGATTCTTGGAACAGGCAAGGTCGAGACGATTCTCGACGGACAGCTAGCGATAGACAGGATAATCAACGTTCCTTGCGAAACTCTGAACAGCACGATAAAGCTGACGGTTCAGGAAAGATTCAGGAAACCGAGCCACGCGAAGTTCAGAGACATAGGTATAACGGAATGGAACAATGCTTCTGGACTCGAGGGCGAATTGTACAAACTTCATTCAAACCTTTTCGTTTATGGATACTTCAACGACGACACTGACATATTTACTGAGATAGTCGTTGTGAATGTGCCCATGCTTCTGATGAGGATTGCGACAGGCACAATTAAATTCACTAGAACCTACTTTGAGGATAAATACCAAAGCGCGATCAACGTTAAATTCGATGACATAAAGGCAACAAACTGCATGATCTACTCGGCTCGAAACATAGGACGAAATCTTATGCAGTGAACCCCCCGAAAGATGGTTGTGAGTTATGGAGCGTCGGTAGCTTAGGCTGACGCTCCACTTTTTTGGAGATCGAATGAAAAAGTCTGGATTGAAACCCATAAAGAACAGAGAGGAAATCATAAAGCGCGACAGCAGCAGGTGCAGAAGATGCGGAAGAAGGACGGATAGTGGCCACGTTCATCATCTCTATGGAAGGGTACGAGTGCCAGCATGGCTGAAAATTCCTGATGATGACCCAAACCACGAAGCTAATCTCGTTTATCTCTGCCCCGAGTGTCATTGGAAGGTACACAACGCACCGCCAGACGATGAATCTCAGACGGAGATAAAGGAATGGAAAGAATCAATGGCCGTTATGAATCTCAGGAGGACTAAACGTGAAAATCGTACAGCGGAAACTTTCGGACGTTAAGCTCGCTCCGTATAACCCTCGCAAAATAAGCCCCGAAGAAAAAGAAAAACTCAAGAGAAGCCTTTCGGAGTTCGGATACGTTGACCCGATCATATACAACAAGAGAAATATGTTTGTCGTCGGTGGCAATCAGAGGCTCACCGCCCTCCGAGAGCTTGCGAAGGAAGATCCCGAAAAATGGAACATAAAGTACGACATGGTAGAGGAAGACCTTGACGACGACAGAGAGAAAGCACTCAATGTAGCGCTGAACAAAATCGGCGGTGAGTGGGATTTTGCAAAGCTCAAAGAGCTTCTTGTGGAATTAGATACAGGAGCGTTCGATATAGAGATTACAGGGTTCTCGTTCGATGAGATAAAGAGTTTTGTTGACTATACCACTGACGCGTCAGATGACGGCTTCGATGTTGACGAGGCAGAGAAGCAGATAGACGAGCCGAAGACTGTAAGGGGAGACGTTTACATTCTCGGCAATCATACGCTCATGTGCGGAGACGGAACAAGCAAGGAAGATGTGAGAACGCTGCTGAACGGAAGAAAGGCAAGCATGATTTTCACTGACCCTCCTTACAATGTTGGGTACGTTAACCCGAACAACAAGAAATACACTTCGCATCAGTCAGGAAAACACAAAGCAATCATAAACGACGAGATGACTCAAGAAGAGTGGCGAAAATTCAACTTGACATTAGCTGAAATCATGATTGAGTTCTGCGATGGAGACTTGTACGTGTGGGGTGCGCCCGGCCCTGATGGTATGAGGCAAAGACTTGCCTTCATAGATGCTGGCCTCCATTGGTCTGCAACTATCGTGTGGAAGAAGCACGCCTTCGTAATGTCAAGAGGAAACTATCAGAGAATGTACGAGCCTTGTTTCTATGGCTGGAAGAAAAAATCCAGCTTTGTTGCTGGAAGGAACAAGACAGAGGTTTGGGAAGTAGATAGACCTATGAGATCGGAGCTTCACCCTACCATGAAGCCGATAGAGCTGTGCGCGATAGGTATAGCTAACAGTTCAAATTCGGGAGACAGCGTGCTTGACCTTTTCGGAGGTTCTGGCTCTACGCTAATGGCGTGCGAACAGCTCAAGAGAGACTGCATGATGATGGAGATAAGCGAAACATACTGCGACGTGATTATCAGGCGATGGGAGGAGTTCACAGGGAAAACCGCAGTTAAGAGGTGATTTTATGGGACGCAAGATAAAGAGAACGTACAAGCTCAAAGAGCAGACAGTAACTGAAGCCGAGAACATGGCGAGGGCTGGTATGACGAGAGAGCATACGGCAAGGGCGTTGGGCCTCTCTCCTTCGACCTACTATCGATGGCTTGAGCTAGGAGAAAACTCGCCAGAAGGAACATTAGAGAGGCGCTTGTACGACAGCATAATAAAAGCCGAGGGAGAGGCAATAGCGAGGAACATCGCTATCATTCAGAGGGCGGCACAAGACGGTGTGTGGCAAGCGGCAGCGTGGTTCTTAGAAAGACGTTACCCGAACGATTACGCCAGAAAAGAACGACTCGATATACAGGAGAGAAAGAATGTCAAATACGTCGCAGAGTTCGCGGGCAAAGCCCCAAAGGAATAAAGGTGGAAGGCCAAAGGGAGCTGTCAACAAGAAGCTAGAGAAAGAGCTTATAAAGCTATACGAGCCTCACCCTGCTCAATGGAAGATACACAAGTCAAAAAAGAGATTCAGGATAGTAGCTTGTGGAAGAAGGTTCGGAAAGTCTCTGATGGCCGCGAATGAGACTACGAAGTACGCTTACGAGAATCCTAGAGAGACGACGTGGTGGGTCGCGCCAGTATATTCTCAAGCGGCTATCGGATTCAAGATGATAAAGAACAGCTTTCCTGATCTCATCAAGAACGCTAACAGCGCGAGCCTCAAGATCATTCTTCACAACAACGCAACGATAGAGTTTCGTTCTGCCGAGCGACCAGACAACTTGCGAGGAGAAGGCTTAGGTTGGGTAACGATAGACGAAGCTGCCTTCATGTCAGAAGAGGCATGGTACGAAGCACTTCGGCCAGCTCTTTCGGATAGAAAAGGAAAGTTACTTGCGATAGGAACTCCGAAGGGCAAGAACTGGTTTTATCACTTGTGGATAAACGGTCAGGACAGAGAGCAGGAAGACTTTGAATCGTGGCAAATGTCAACTTACCAGAATCCTTACATAGACCCTGCCGAAATCGACGCTTTGAAAAGGACGCTACCAGAAAGAGTATTCCGTCAGGAGATACTGGCAGAGTTCCTAGATGATACTGGCGGTGTTTTCAGATACGTTGACGAAAACATAAGACCGTATTCGCTTCCAACGACAACGGAAGGGCTTGTAACTCTTGGCGTTGACCTTGCTAAGTACGAAGACTTTACCGTGCTTGTCGGGATAGATGGTTCTGGAAAGGTTGTGTATTTCGACAGGTTCAATCAGATTGATTGGGCTTTACAGAAAAGAAGAATCATAGAGGCTGCCCGAAGCATGGCCGCGAAGGTGATTATTGACTCGACTGGTATAGGAGACCCTATATTCGAAGACCTGTCTAGGGAGATATGGGTAGAGGGCGTGAAGTTCACTTCGTCATCGAAGACTAACATCATAAACAACTTGGCGATGCGAATAGAACAACACGATATTACCTACCCAAACATTCCTGAATTGATATATGAGTTAAAGCTCTATCAGTACGACTTGACTCCGACAGGGAAGCTGAAGATGAACGCGCCAGCAGGAAAGCATGACGACTGCGTTATAGCTTTGGCTTTGGCAGCATGGGGAAACTCCTCGGAAGGCGAGCCTTCGGTGCGTCTCTTGTAGGAGCTGAGCATGAACATATTACAGAAGATGTTTACAGGATTGCGAAAGAGCTTCTCAATGCAAGGCTGGCTTCCTCTGTACGAATCAATTTCATCAGATGAGGAATTTGCAAGAAGGCCGTTGAGAGCTAATGAAAAAGTCTCTTGGGTATATGCTTGCGTGAAATTCATATCCGCAAGCATTTTGTCTGCGAATCTGAGGCTATACAAGACAAAAGAAGATGGCTCTTGGGACGAGATTACGAGCGATCCAGTTCTCGATTTCATAAACAGTCCCAATCCTTATATGTCAAGAACAGAGCTGTTCTTCCTCATAGGACAATTCCTTGAGCTGACAGGTGAAGCAACGCTGTTGAGGATAAATGACTTGTTCGGAAGAACGGTTGGACTCTACCCTCTTAACCCACTCAGCTTGGAATTGAAACTCGAAGGAGGTTGGCCTAGCAAATGGATATACAGGTCTTACAAGGCTGGCCAATCATTTGAAACCGAATACAAGTACTCAGATATTCTGCAAATCAAATACCCGAATCCTAGCAACGTGTTCAGAGGTCTTTCTCCAATATCTGCTATTGCCGACGCAACTGACACAGCGTACTACGTTGAGAAATGGCAGAAGAACTTCTTCAAGAACTCAGCCGTTCCGTCCGCTGTAATACAAGCCGAGAGAACGTTGTCAGATGCGCAGTTCAAAAGGTTGAAAGCTGAGATAGACGAGAAATATCGCGGTGTCTCCAATGCGCATAAGGTAATGCTGTTTGAGAACAAGTTGGAGTTCAAGCCTATAACAATGCCTATGAAGGATATGCAGCTTCTTGAGCTTAAACAGTACAACAGGCAGGAGATAGCGGCGATATACGGTCTCCCTCTGGCGAAGCTCGGTATCGTCGAGGACGTTAACAGAGCGAGTGCGGAGCAATTAGATTATACATACGCGAAGGACACGCTTACTCCGAAGCTCGTGATGATAGCGGAGACGCTTACGAAAGCGCTTCTCAGAGACAACGGAATCAAAGACAAAGTATTTTTCTACGACAGCGTTATTCCAAAGAACATGATGCTTGAGACAACGAAGAATACTCAATATCTTGACCGTGGTGTTTTGACAATAAACGAAGTAAGAGACGAAATGGGATTGCAGCCAGTACCGTGGGGCAACGAGCCATTCAAGAAAGCTGAAGATGGAGAAAAACCGAAGGAAGCAAAAGAAGCTGAAGATGGAAAGAAGGTGATGCTTTGAAGATCGAAGAGATTGTAAAACAGCAGATCGATCATCTCTTCGGAGATATAAACGCTGAAGTAGTTTCAGAGGGCAAATCGTTCTCGATTCTCTCATACGGAACAGCAATAAAGTTTTCGGTTGAAGATGAAACGGCTCTCGAATCTAAAGACTTGAAAGACCTCATCGGAAAGGAAGTAACTATCGATCGTGTAATCAGCGACATGGAAACAGAGGTTGACAAGGCCAACGACGAAGAGCGGACGCTCAGAATGGTAGGCTCAACAGGCGAAATTGACAGAATGGGAGACATCATAGATGTTAAAGGCTGGAAGCTCACTAACTACAGGAAGAATCCAGTTATCCTGTTCGGACACGACACGTGGATACCTGCTGTTGCAAGAGCAAAGGAAGTAAAGAAGGAAGATGATAAGCTCACGTTCCTTATAGAGTTTCCTCCAGAAGGAGTCAACGATCTGTCCGACAAGCTCTTTAACCTTTACAAGTTGAAGATCATGCGAGCGTCTTCCGTTGGGTTCTTGCCTCTGAAATACGATTGGATTGAAGACGAGAATGGCCGTTACAGGGGGATACACTTCATTGAGCAAGAGCTTCTCGAACTTTCTCTTGTGAACGTTCCAGCTCACCCTGCGGCTCTTGCTATGAGTCTGTACGGAAAGGGAATCAATCCGCAGTTTGCCGCTATGAAGATAGGGATAGATGTAGAGAAAATGCAAGAGGCTCTCGAGCCGTTAAAGAACGCAATCGAAGAATACCGAAAGTGGACAGAAGAGAAAGCAGATGAAATAAACAAGGCACTTCAGTATATACAGAATTTCGAGTTGTCGCAAAAGCTAAAGTCCGCATTGGACGAGATTAAACGAAGCATTAAGGAGGTAAGGTAATGGAGATAACAGAAGCTCTCGAAAACATGAAAACAGACATTGTAAATCAGGTGAAAACCATTGCAACGGTTACGCCAGAAGTTATTAGAGCCGAGATAGACGCTTATCTCAAAGAGAAGGCTCTCGGCGCACCTGTTCCAGAAACGCCAGTTTCAAAGTCAACGGAGAAGGAACTTCGAGAACTCGTCAAAGCAATAGTTAACAGAGATCACGTGGTAGCTAAGGCGCTTACTGGTCAGGGCGACGCGACTGGTGGGTATCTTGTTCCTGATGATTTCGTGTGGAGAGTTGATGAACTCGCCTACAAATACGGACTGACAAGACAGTTTGCAAATCAGATGAAAATGGGTGGAAGGTCAGCAAAGATTCCTAAACTCACATCTGAACCTGCCGTGTCGTGGGTTACTGAAGGCGGCACAATAACCACAGGTCAGCCAACTTTCGGATTGACTCAGCTCAACATCAAGGACGCTGCAATAATCGTCCCGATAACAAACGATCTGCTTGAGGATTCGGAAATAGACATAACATCGATTCTCGGGAGAATCTTCGGAAGGGCGTTCGCAAGAGGGGAAGATTATCAGACATTCAACGGAGACGGCTCGGTCTTTACTGGCATAATGAACCACCCTGATGTTCCAGTAGTTACTATGGAAGACACTAAGACATCTTTCACTCAGATTACAGCAAATAATCTTCTTGACTTGAACGCTGCTGTACACGAAGCCGCAGAAGAGAACGCAAGATACTTCATGCACAGAACGGTGCTTAACATCGTGAAGAAGCTGACAAACGGAGCTACTGGCCCATATCTCTTCACTGGTAACACGATCTGGGAATATCCATACTCCAAGAGTTCATTGCTCCCTGCTGCTTCCGCAAGTGCGATAAGCACAAAGTTCATGTGCTACGGAGACCTCGGCTACGTTTACTTTGGAAAGAAGAAGGAGCTTACTCTTCAGATTGCAGATCAGGCAACCGTTGGTGGAGTCGCTCTCTTTGAAACGAACATGATGGCAATAAGAGCAATTGAAAGGGTAGCAATCACCATCGCCTTCCCAGAAGCATTTGCCGTCCTGAAGACCGCTGCTGCTTAATAATACGAGGGGCGAAAGCCCCTCTTTTCATGAGGTGATGAAATGAAGAGAACCAAACTGACACTTGTAATGATTCTCGTTGTTACTTTCGCTACGTTGTTCGGGTTCACAATACTCGATAATACGAAGGCGTTTGAGATTTACCCTTTGACAAGCATAACAGCCCTTGCTACTCCCACGACCGTCGACCTTCGCGGTTATGAGCGTATGCACGTTGTAGGCCAGTTAACGGCTTCAGCAACAACAACGACCGTAATCGTCAAGTATTACAAATCAGAGACAGCCGCTGGAACGAAGACATTGGCATATACAGGAACTGCTATTACCGATAACGTTGGCTGGTTTGAACTTGAGATTGCAAAGGATATTAACTATCCGTTTATAACCTTCACACTAACTCCATCTGCAACTTTAACGGTAGGTGTTGTTGGAATCTTGTATGGAAAAGACTCAGCCCCATTCTAAGGGGAGATCTTATGAAGACAGTAAAGGTAAAGAGACCCATCTTTGTGGGTTCGACAATAAGTGTTGGAGAGATTCTAAACATAGACGACGACATATACAAGGCATTTGGAGAGGAATATCTTGAGGTAGTCGAACCGACAGAAGGGAATGACAAAGATGGTAACGCTGACGGAACTGAAAAATCACCTAGCGATTCAAGACGACAAGCACGATCTAAGACTAAACGCGCTTCTTAGGGGAGCAATAGCGTTTGTAAAGTCTTACTGCGGTCGTCAATTCACATATGGAACTTACACGGAACAGGTAGAGTTTGTAAACGGAGTCGGGTTCATCAACGAATCTCCAATTGATGAAGTCGTCTCCGTTGTTGATTCTATGGATAACACTTACACGGTATGGTACACCACAAACCTCTGCATGATAAAGCTGGAAACAAAGACTAACGACATTCTCACAGTTGCATACAAAGGTGGATACAACACAATTCCAGAAGATTTGAAACTCGGAGTCATGCAGTATTGCGAGTATATGTGGAACAAGCCGATGGGTGTTCATGGGACTGGCGAAGCGGAGCTGAGAACGTACTATGAGGATTTTGATACATCTGTGATCGATCTTTATAAGGTTGTGAGAACATGAGCCTCGCATGGAGAGTAGCAAGAGAAGGCGAACTTGTAGATGTATTAAGAGACGTTGTAGAAGAAGACTCCATAAGGGGCGAAGTTAGAGTCGTCGGTCAGACAAGGAGACGCATAAAAGCCATAGTCAGACTCGCGTCGCTAGACACACTTTCAGTCATACAGGGACTTGTGCCGAACGACTCTATTGTTTTGTACACGGACGACGAGATTCTTGAGAACGACAGTGTTGTTTGGAGAGGAAGTACGTACTCGATTGTAAGAGTGCAGCCAAGCGAATCAATCTCCAAATGTTATGCGAAGGTGCTGAGATGAGCGTTAGCCTTTCTGGACACAGAATGCTCGCGTCTTGGAAGTCGAGGGCGCTTACAGCGGTTGAAACTTACGTTGACTCAATAATAGTGGGCAGACTAAATGAGGCAAAGTATGAGGCCATCGACACGCTGAAGCAGAACGACAACATTGTTACTCACGAATTAGCAAATGAAAGCTCGTTCGATATAGTCAAGACAAAAGGAGGCCACTTGACAACCTCTTGGTACTTGACTAACACAGCACCACACGCTCCGTATGTTGAGAGGGGAACGCGACCTCACTATCCTCCGTTGAGAGCGTTGATAGATTTTGTTGTCAGAAAACACGGTTTATCAGAAAGAGAAGCATGGCCAGTGGCGGTAGAAATTCAAAAGACAATAGGTACTAGAGGCACGAAGCCTTATCCATTCATGAGACCAGCTTTTGAAAAGATGAGAGTGAAGCTGAAGAAAGACCTAAGACGCTTCTCTAAGGATTCTGGTGTAGGAGGAAGGTCGTTCACAAGATACTACGGAGAGTGATCGTATGGAGAAGTTCATTGATAGCCTCATTAGACAAATCAAAGCATACTTTACAACTTACTCGGTATCCGCGAACGTAATAACCGACTACACAAAAGCGCAGCAGTCAATGCCTAGCATAGTGGTTACGAGGGTCTCTGGTCAGCCTGTCAAGTTTATTACCATAACTATTGAAAGCAAGACGGCGACTGCTGCGACGCTTCTTAGATCGACAGATGCTTACTCGATTCTCTTTCAACTGGACATATTCGCAAAATCATCGAGAGAAAGAGATTCTCTGTTCAGCAGTTTGCACTCGGCTATGAAGACGATAAGAGATGCAACTTTTCTCGATCCGATATTCTTCAGGCACATAACACACTTCGAAACTGAAAACGACGAGGACTACTATCGCTTTTCTCTTGATTGCAGGTTTTGGGGATTCAATATGTACGAGGAAGAATCAAAGCTAGTGTTAGACGCAGATTCAATCATAACGAAGACATAAGGAGGCACAACAATGTCGAGTATTATACCCGGAGTTACCGTATCAGTTAACACCTTTCCAGTCGCTCCGAATGTGTCTGGAAACGGAGGAACAGTAGGATTTGTCGGAGATTTCGTTTTCGGCCCGACAAACGAAGTCATTACAATAAATACATCAGGAGAGATAAATACAAAGCTCGGAGGTCTGACAAAAGCTGACGCAAGAGCGTTGTATGCGATTCTCCTTCAGAAACCGAAAGCGTTGAAAGTTGTAAGAGTGGTTGGCTCTGCTGCAGAGTATGCGTCCAAAGCGCTTGGTGCTGGAGCCGAGACAGCTCTCACGCTTACAGCAAAGTACAAAGGAGCATACGGCAACAACATCACCGTGGCGGTTGCAAACGGAGTCCTTACTTTGGTTTACGGTTCGACTACCGAGACATTTTCATTCACAACTCTTGATGGTCTTGTCGAGCTCATAAACGCAACAAGCACTCTCGTTACTGCTGTCAAAGATGGGTCTGTCGTTCCTGATGACATTACGCCGACGGCTTTCACTCTTGGATCGGACGGTACTGTAAATGATGCTTCCTACATCGGTGGGTTCGACTCTAGTTCGGACACAAGGACAGGGCTGTCTCTCTTTGAGACTGACGCAGACATTGACATAGTAACAATTGGTGGAACTCCATCATCAGCGAAGAACACCGCTCTGATGGAACATTGTTCCAGTCTCAACAGGATAGCCGCTGTTCCGATAATTGCTTCAACACTTGCAGCGGCAATAACAGAAGTGTCAAGTTATGTTAGCGCAGACGGTCAGAACACAACAATGTATCCTAATCCAAAGTTCGAGATCAATGGGACATACTACACGATAAACGGCGGTATGGTTTACGCTGGTATCGCTGGAAGGATGGACCCACACAGATCTACGGCAAACCAGTTTGTCTTTGGCTGTGTAGGCACAGACAGAGGGCTAACGGCTGCTGAGATGGAACAGCTTATCGTGGCTTACGTCAATCCGCTTACGCTAAAGGGTACTGGATATGCTGTAAGGCACGGACTTATGCTCAGCTCAACTCCGGATTGGAGACAGATTGGAGTCAGAAGAGTATTCAACATCATAGCAAGAGACCTTGACGGGATTCTTGATACCTACGTAGGAGAGCCTAATGGGGCAGACCTCTGGAAGAAAGTAACAACCGCCTGCGACGGATACTTGAATGGGTTGAAGAGAGCAGATTGGATAGAGGAATTTTCAAACGTTTGCGACGCGAGCATTAACACGGCAGAAGTGGTAAGCACTGGCAGACTCCTTGCTCAGTCTTACGTTAAGCCGAGATACATTGCTCACTACATCGAGGTCGAGCTTAACAAAGTAATCTCAATAACAGTTGAAGAACGGACTGCGTAGTAAGGAGGTAGAAGATGGGCACTCAAGTATTTTTGGGCGAGAATGTGCAGGTAACCATTAGTTCTAGCGGCCTCGAATTACTTTCAGACGGTGATATTGAAGTCAACGTCGAAAAGAACGAAGTCGAGAAGAGAGTTAGGGGCAAAGCGGTTGTACAGCACGTTCTCTCAAAAGTGGTAAACGTAACTGGCAGTATTGACGGATTGTCAAGGAATGGGACACTTTGGGACGACGTTATTAGTTGGTTTGCCTCTGGCGGAGCTAAGCTCACAAAGATAGATGACTCTACGCTAATAACTGCTGTTCAAGAACAGCCCGCCTTGAGCATAACTTTCGATGAGCCTAGTGGTGGCGGGTCGTGGAAGTTGACAGACGTAAAAGTGAAGACACTGAAACTATCATATCCGCAGGAAGATGTTATAGTAGTTTCAATGGATATTGCGGCAAACGGAATGGAGAAAGTAGGCCCAGTTCCAAAAGCATAAGCAGTTCCAGAATCATAAATAGTTATAGATAAACATTGAGACGGCAGGGAAACCTGCCGTCGTTTTCTTATGGAGGTATTTATGAAGGAAAAAGCACCAGATCAGGCTCTTATCGAAGTCATGTTAAGCGACGGTACAGTAATCAAAGCAAGAAAGCTAAAGATGCGCGATCTCTTGAACGCAACGGCAAAGGACGCAACGCTCAAGAGTATGCAACTTGTTGCAATGGCGATAGTCGAGGTTGATGGTGAACAGAGAAAGCTATCCGCACTTGAAGACATTGCCAATTGGGACTTGGACGACTTCACAAAAGTATCTGAAGCTGTTACCTCTTTCTCGGGTGTAAACGTTGACGAAGCAGCGGTAAAAAACTCGTAAGGAAAAATGCGGTGTATTTGCAGATCGCTATGATCTGTCGATACCTGCATTTTTCTTATACAGAGGTAATCGAGATGAGTCCAACAGAACTTGCTATCTATACCGAAGCTGCAAAGAGAATTGTTGAAATGGAAAATAAAAAGTAGGTGAGTTTATGCCAACGCTAGGCGACGCTCTGAAGCTATCAATAGTGATAACAACAGTTGACAGGTTCAGTAGAACCTTCGACGCGATAAACAGACGAATAGAGTCAATGGCCTTTCAGCTCAATAACAAGGCTGGAAGAGCGATAGCTAGGTTTGAACGAGAAGCGGCTAAGTCAGGCAAAACGTTCAGCGCGTCTTTCAGACAAATGCACGATGACATAAACAGATTGCTGGTTAACGCAAGCAAGCTGGATATGATAGGCACGACGATGACTCGTATAGGGATTGCATCGGGTGTCGCCACTGCTGGCATAGTAAACCTTTCAGCAAGTTTAGAAGACAAGATGGCGAGGGTAAGAGCGATCTCCTACAATCCGTTTGGAGACGAAGCATACAAAATTCAATACGAAGCGGACATGGCCGAGCTAGACGCATATGTTAAGAACTTAGGATTGACAACACCTATAAAAACGGAAGAGCTGGCTGATCTTGCTATTGTCGTTGCTCAGTTGGGTTTGACTGGAAACGACATGGAGACCTTCATGGACACGGTAGCAAAGATTGCATCTATCGACCAGAACCTTTCTCCTGAAAGATGGGCCGAATACCTCGCTAAATTCAGACAGACATTTGCGCTGACGACAGCAGACATGGACGACTTCGCATCTATGTTAACTTACTTGGCTACAAGCACACCAGCTCATGCTGGCGAGATTGCTGAAGCAATGTTCAGGACAGGTAAAATCGCAGAAGGACTTTCGCCTCAAGATATTGCTGCTGTCAACACGGCTCTTATACAGGTGGGTATGACTGCTGAGAGAGCAGGTACTGCTACGAGAAGGCTCTTCATTGACCTTGCCGATGTAAACAAGATGAGAAAGATTATCGCCTTCCTAGACTACGATTATGACTTCGCTGCGTTTGACGCATTGAAAGAGTCAGCTCCTGATGCTGGAGCAATTACTAAGGGCCTTTATTCGCTCGGTACGGCAGTACCAGAAGACAAACTCAGAGAATACCAGACAATGTTCATTCAAGACCCTGTGCTGCTTCTCGCTGAAGTGCTAGGACAGTTTGCGAAGAAGTCAGAAGAACAGATGGCAAAGCTCGGCGGCGAAGTTAACTTCTCGAAGTATTTCGAAGAAGGAGAGCTAGACGAGCTAGGCACACTCTTCGAAAGCTTTCAAGACATTATTTCTGCTGGTGACATAGGCGCGCCAATAGAGAGCGTTTTGAGAGACATATTCAACATAAGAGGTACTGAAGCAGTTCAGAAGTTGAAGACTCAGGTAGATGCTCTTAAGAAAGTTAGGGGGCTTGCTTATGAAGCGTGGCCAACGGAGAAGACAAGAGCAGAGACTATCAGCAGGGCGATAAGCATATCAATAGATCACTCGAAGATTTCAGAAGATGAGCTTACGGAGCTTGCAGATAATGTTGACACGATTCTAAACAACGCCCTTCAAAGCGGAATGCTCAAGACCAAAGAAGGATTCACGGATTTAATGCAGGAGATATTTGAAGTTGCAAGCATACCTGCAATAGACTCTACGGCACTAAAACAATCATTGCTAGATATTGCCGAGAGATACGACATAAGCCTTCTGCAGGAGAAGTACAACATAAGAACCGAGTCAATGGCTGCTCAGATGATTATGGCTAGGAACGCGATCGTCGCTGCACTCTATCAGATAGGTATTGCGCTCAAGCCTCTAGTAGTTGATCTTGCTGCGTTTATTTCAAAGATTGCTACATGGTTCTCCAAACTGACTCCTATGATGCAAGGATTCATAGCAAGGTGTTTGATATTTACAACAGTATTAGGAGTTATCGGAGGTCAGGCGATCAAGATCATAGCTCTCGTTATGAGAATTAAAGCTCTCATAATGGCAAAAGAGCTGGCAACAAGGCTCAAGCTGATAGGAGCGAAAGACGGACTCCTGTTCAAAATACAGTACGCGTTTGAAGTAATAAAAGATAAAGCAAGTGGAGCGTTCAAATGGGCTAAGACATTCGGGAATGACGTTGCGACTGGCGCGAAAGTTGTCTGGCACAATATGCACAAGCTACCCTCAGCCGTTGGAAAGGGAATCAAAGGACTATTTAGCGGATTGAAGTTTCAAGCTCAGATGTATCTAAAGGGCATAGGAATGTTCTTTAGCAACATGACGCACCTCGTTATCGGAAAGATCAAGATGTATGTTATGGGAATAGGAATGTACCTATCCAAAGTCTCATCGCTCATCGGAAAGATATTTGCTCCGATCAAAGCTCTAGGAGTGGCCGCCTTCGCGTATATAAAGGCAGGAGTGTTGGGAATGTGGAATGGCGTTTCATACGTATTCGGCCTCATGATGGCGCACCCTGCCGTACTTATATTCGCAGCTATCTCAGCGGCAATAATTGGGATTATTGCCTTAGTTAAGAATTGGGGCAAGGTTACCGAGTGGATAGGAAGAATGTTCAACAATCTGAAGAACATATTCAGGGGAGTTGCCGACTTCTTCAAGATGCTATTCAAACCGATTGAAGATCATTTTGCTAGAATGAACGGCGAATTAGATAAGTTGCAAGCAAAAACAGATACAGTAAGAGGAACTATGGCTGTTCAGAGCGACCTATATAAGATATTTGAGGCCAACGTTAAAACGCCTGACCAGCTTCAGCAGATCATTGAGGCGCTTGGAGAAAGGTTTGTAATCGCTAGCGAGAAATGGATAGACCTTGCGCCGACAGAAAAAGCCCTAGCACAATCAAGAATAGTGGCGGTGCTCGCAGACCAAATACGAGACGGGAAAAAAATAGCTGATGATGCAATGGAGTATATAACTGAGCAAATGATGCTCTTTCTCCCTCAGTCTCCTGCTAAGAAAGGGCCGTTGACAAAGCTGGACGAAGCAGGAAGAAAGATCGTAGAGATTCTCAGCGTGAACATAGAGAAGGAAAAGAACAAGGCTAAAGACGCTATGGAAACGCTAGGGAACACGATCATGACTACACTTGATAATACCCTTAACTCGAGGACTGCGGACGTTCTATCTAGGTTCTTCAAGAGTCTAGGTATGGACGAGGCTATCACAGAAATAAACAAAGTGCTTGCTGCTGTATATAACCTGCAGAACTCTGAGTTAGGAAATTCCATAAATGAAGTTACTGGTGGATTATTAGGAAACATAACTAGCGGAATACAGGCGATTCTCGGAGGAAAGATAGGTGATCTTTCAGGAATCATAACAACATTTGGTGCAGCGATAGGGGCAGACCTTACAGGGCTTGCCGCCGCACTCGGGCCAATAGGAATTGCTATTGCAGGAATAACTGCGGCCTTTGCGCTGTTCGGAGATCAGCAGTGGTTTCAAGACTTGACTGGCCCGATCTTAAACAGTCTCGGTGAAATATGGGATATGTTTACCGCGATCTTCAAACCAGTTGGAGACATTCTTTCAAATATAGCGCCTGCAATAGGAGAAGCGATACCTAAACTCTTGAAAGCTCTTATCATGGCAAATCCGATTCTCGGTGGACTTTCTCGTACAGTGCAGACCGTTTCTAAATGGCTAGACAGAATACTAAAGGTTGCTAAGGAGATATTCGACCCTATTGCAAAGCAGTTCAGAAAGATAAGAGACGATTTCAAATTAGCATTTTCACCAATACGAGAGGCGTTTGCAGAGCTATGGGAGGCTTTCCAACCGCTCATCGATTTCGGACTAGACACTCTTGTTAGGGTAGTGCTGTTCCCACTAAAGATGATTGCTGTTGTTCTGTCGCCAGTAATAAAGTTCCTCGCGTTTATCGTTGAGAAATTAAGCAGTTTCTTCAAGGCGATTGCAGACTTAATAAAAGGGATAACAAGCACCATAGAGCAGGTTATAAATAAGTTTGTAAATGACAGGACTCCGTGGTGGCAAAAGATATTCCAGCCGAAAGAAGAGACCGAAGCAGCAAGCGCAAGCATCATGGAGAATGGCACGAACAACTTCGATTCCTTTAAGAACGTTGTTCAGCAGAACGCGCCAAACGTTGATTCCGCAGGGAAGACTATAAATCAGAACAACACATACAACATTCAATCAGATGACCCCGAGAGAATATGGCGGTTCATACAAAGGAAGATCGACCTAGAAGCACTCAAGAGCAGGTGATAGCATGATTACACTTTGTCCAGAGGGCAAAACTCCTATTAAGATAGAGACTGAATCACTCAAGCGCGGTGGAGGCAAGCCGCGCTTAGAGTGTTTTACATCGTTATCGAGAAAGAATTACTTCATTTACGATGGAAACGAGCCTAAGACATTTGGAATGAATATAAACACTACAGAAAAAAGCATTGCAGACACTCTTTATGAATGGTTTACCGAAGCGAGACTCTGTGTCCTGAGTATCGAAGACATTTCGGGCCAGCCTGAATTATACAGCGTAGTAATCGAAGAATACTCTTACGATGATGACGGAGAGTTTTTCAACTGTGCTTTGAGTCTCGTTGAATGCGAAGGAATTATCGAGGTAACGCAATGAGCTTGGATACAACGGCAAAGACGGTAGCAAGCGCAGAGAACATTCTTGCCTCGTCTTATGCGGTTCAGTCAATGGAGCAGAGAGACGCTATGGACAGGATAAGCAGTATCGAGGTTGATATAAGCAGGGACAAGAGTAATGATACCTGCATAGTAACTTGCGAGAAAACGTTTCAGCCTTACGAGCTTTTCATGCCAGCTTGTGTTGACTACCCTGTTTACAATCCAATCATACACTTTCAGGGTGTTTGCACGCGGATAGAGATTCAAGGAAACCTTGCTCAATATACAATAGCGTCTCCTTCCATTCTTCTTTCGAGGAACGAGTGCAAGGTTGCGTTTATTCAAAACACGAGGGTATCTGACGTACTAAAAGCTATTCTTCCTTCTGGATTCACATTTAGCACAAGCATTGCAGACAAAATGTTTAAGAGCGACACTTTCATAGGAAAAATGATTATGTCAGCTCTCGAAGAGATAGCGGAGCATTTCAAACTGAAATTGTACGTTAACGGCTGGAAAGTTTACATAGACGAAGAGTTTCCTGAAGAAGGTTCAATAACATACTCATTCACAGACGACGAAGTGAGAAATATAACCTATGAGTTATATGGCGGTTCGGAAGTTTACACTAAAGTTCTCGGAAGGGCGATAGTAGATAACTCCGAATTTGGCGGCAAGAAAGCAGAACTGATGACCGTTGAAGAAGATGTGTTCGAGTCTTCGGTAGAGCTTGTTGACGTTCTTACGGTAGAAGACAACGCATATGTAAATACTACAGACGGCCTAAGAAGCGCAGTACACAAGAGAGTATTGGAGATAAGGGAAGCGTCGCTTACTAAAGAGGTTGAGCTTGTGGGTCTTACAGACATAGGCCCTCTTGACAAAGCGTACATAGGTGGAACGTTGTATCAAGTTGTTGCTGTCAAGCACTACATAGCAGCAGGTGGCGAAAGAACGGTGATTACTGTATGCGAGGCATGAGGCTCTTAGTCAAGAACGATTCACAAATAACAATAGACATTGGGCTTATAGAAGGATATGACAGCACAGACAAAACATTTTCGATTCATCTCTTGAAAACATCGCGCAAAGCGGTGTGTTCTATACCAGCATACATGAATGGAACTATCACGATAGGTGGAAGCACAGTAGATAGATTCACGCAATCAGAGATAGAGGGATTCATAGGTGAATACGCAGTTGTTCTGAATCCAGCAACGTCTCCGATTATCCTATCAGTGTTTGAAGGAGATTGACATGGATATTAGTATCCCATTCAAAATGTTAGGGAACGACATAGCGACGGAGGACACAGTAGAGAACAGAGTAAGGTTTCTCGCAAAGAGAATCGGATTCAGAGATCATCTTCCTACATACTGTGGGCTGCTAAAGATGGAGCTTGTAAAGTATGGGATACCGAATTTCATAACCTACAGAGATGATGTGATCTCCGTTCGTATAGACGAAGTGACGGTGGTGTACGTATGACAATTCAAGAAATTTACGACAGAATGAAAGCGTCATTTCTTGCAAATTCTGGCCTTGCCTCAATCACTGAGCCGGGGGTACTCTCAACGATAATAGAAGCTCTCGCTATCGAGATCAAAAGTCTTTATGACACCATGACTACAATCATAGATCAGGGGTACTGTGGCACTGCGACAGGTTCTTACCTAGAAAAGATAGGCGCATTGATAGGTTGTACAAGAAAATCAGGCGTTAAGTCAACAGGGACAGTAAGGTTTGCGGCAGAGTACGCTCCTGCTTCCGACATTCCGATACCAGAAGGCACGGTGGTATCTACCGTAATCGATGGAAACGGAAACAGGTACAGGTTCTTGACTATTTCCGACTCTGCACTCCTTGCAGGTACAACGTACATAGACGTTGCGGTGGAAGCAGAAGAAGTTGGAGAAGCATACAACCTCGCCGCAAGCTCCCTGATAATCATAGAGACCCCGATAGCAGGAATAACTTCATGCACAAACCAGTCTGCCACGTCTGGTGGTACATCGGAAGAGACAGACGATCATTACAGGGCGAGAATACCTCTTTACCTGAGCGGATTAAAGAGGGCTACCTCTGACTCTTTGGAAAGCGCGGCAATGACCGTTGACGGAATTATGGACGCAGTATGCACGGACGGAGCTACTGCAGGAACGGCAACGCTCATAGTTGCGAGCGCCAGCGGAACAGTCCCTTCGGAAACAATAGACGAAGTGGAGGCCGTAATAGAGGATTACAAGGGAGCAGGGATACAGGTAACGGTCTCTGCAGCAACACACTTGACAGTCGATTGCACATTTGACTTATACCTAGAACCAGAAGCTGTTGAGGCAACGGTCAAAGCGGCAGCGGAGGCAGCGGTAGAAGAGTATCTTAACAAAATCGTGATTGGTGGAACGGCTTACTGGTCGCAAGTAGTAAAAGCGCTCCTAGACGTAGATGGCGTTGTGAATGTAAAAAACGTTTTCATAGATTCAGGCACAGCAGATATAGATGCCACATCTACTCAGAAGATTGTTGCGGGGACGGTAACAGGCACGGTGATTACATGATAAAAGAATACGTTCCAAACTTCATATTTGAAGAGTCGAGAGAAATAGAAGCACTCCTAAACGCCTTCATAACGGAGATGGAACTATTCCAAACATTCAGAGACTCCGAAATTCTGAGATGGTACATCGACACAGCTTCTGGCAGCGATCTCGATCGCATTGCCACTATTTGCGGAGAGATACGGCAGGGAAAAACTGACGAGGATCTTAAAACGGCTATCTTTTCTAGGATAAGCGGAATAGCAGGTGTTATGAGTGCCCTCGAAGCAATAGCGAAAGAGGTTACAAACAACGAGGCATACATAACTGAACCAGCAGCAGGGCAGATCAAGGTTTATACAAAGGCGAACGCAACGACAGGGAAGGCAGACATACTCAAAACAAGAATCAGAATGGCAAAGGTGGCAGGGGTAGAGGACTTGTACGAACAATTTACTGGTCTTATTGACACTTACTCAATGACGGAATCTTTGAGTATATCTGAGATAATGCCTCCTTTCGTTTGGGATACAGCGGAATGGGAATTTGCTGAATGGAGCTGATGCAATGAATGATAATTTTTCAATGAGCGGAGCGGCACGATTCGTGGTGTTAAGCCCGAGAGGGATAAGAAAGTATGAATACAAGAATCTCATAGTAGATGCTGGAAAGAACGTTGTGAGGGATCTCCTAAATACAGGTTCTGGTCTTTCGCTAAGCAGAATAGCATTAGGAACAGGGACAACAGCAGCAACGGCAGCAGATACAGGGCTTGAGGCTCAGACATTCATAAAGAACATTACAGAAAAAGTTGTGTCATCAAAGCAGGTTCTGTGCAAACTGTTTATACGGACAGGAGAAATATCTGGGACATTCAACGAGGCAGGCCTTTTTGCAGGCACAACACTATTCTCAAGGATAGTTCTAGGCACAGCAATAGTTAAGGCATCTGACGAGTCGCTTTACGTAGAATGGGAAATAAATTGTTGAGGTGAAATTATGGCGTACGAAGCGGTGGACATAGTTACAGGATCTGTAATAGAAGCAAGCTGGGGAGACAAGGTTGAGTCTCATCTTGAAAGATTAGGTGCTTACAGAGGAGTGGTGGCATCTGCAGCTAACCTTCCTGATGTATCTACCTTAGACGAAGGTGACTGGTTCATACTAAAAACAGAGCAAGAGATAAGAATGCGCATTAGTGGAGCATACGTAACGTTAAAGTTCCCGCCTACTTACGAAGTAGCCTCACAGGCTGAAGCTGAAGCTGGTACAAGCGACGTTAAGTACATGACTCCGCTAAAGACTTCACAAGCCATAGCAGCACTTGAATCAGTATCAAGCGTAAACGGGGAAACTGGAGCTGTAAGCCTTTCGGCTGCTGACGTAGGCGCTGCAGCTTCAAATGATGATGGGCTTACAACAATAGACGATACAGCTCCGTCAGCGCCAGTAGAAGGTAAACTCTGGTATGACAAGTCAGAGAATAAACTGAAGAGTTATGACGGAGCTAATTGGAATAAATTAGATGGCAGATTGACGGATATATCTGGCTATACGTTGGACGATTTATACAATTCTATTGCTGATCTTCCGATAGAACTGTGGCTCCCGCTTTTAAGTTCTACAAGTGGTGCAGCACACATCTTTAACTCATCTGCCAGACGCGCGGCTATTTATAACTCTCCGCTCTTAATATCGAGTGTGTTGTTTTGCGATGAAATAAAAGAAGTGTATAAATCAAACTCAACAGCAAGAGGGGAGGTGTTTAATAACTCGTCTAGGGTAAAACACTGGATAAACTATCCTTACTTATTTTGGCGGTCGTCAAACTCTGGACCAACTGGGTTTTTGCAACTGTGGTTAGATTCATTGACTAAGAATGGGGCTGTATCTGTAAGTAACGCAGATGCTTATTATGGATTTCTCATACCTGAGTCTACAAACACCACCTATAATTACTTTAGGATTTCAACTTGGGATTTGACAAACATCAATACTTTGACTTGCAGAGTTAAACTTATACGATCCGTTTCTAGTTCTTCTAACGCAGCAAGGATTACAGTAAACGGCACAACAGTTTTGTATGAAAGCAACACAGCTGATACTTACTACTACGGCACTACTGGAAAAGAAATCACCATAGATCTTTCTGGATACACTGATGTCCAATACTTGTCGTTTGAGGCGAGAGGGTATTTCAGTATGTTCGTGACAGAAATTGCTATCTCGTAAAGTATTGTTGTGCTTTACAGGCATTGATTCTACTGATTAACAGCTGTAAAAAGGCAATAAATGATTGTGAAGAACACTTCTGAGTAATTGCAGAAGAAACTTCTTGATGGAGGTTAAAAATGAGGAAAATGGTTTTGGCACTTCTGATTGTTCTTGTTGTAATTTCAACTGCAGGCTGTCTGTTCTCGGAGGAGCCCCTTACAATCAACGAAGAATACACTGTTCAGAGAGCAACAGAGAACAAACCAATAGTAAAAAAGATTCAGTTTAGAGGCGTAGGACACGTAGGAAACTCCTATATTTGGGACGATGGTGTAAACCTTTATATCAAGATAGTTTCTCTAATACCTGAATGGGAGATTCACAAAGCGGCTATCTATTTCACTACGCCTGACAATAAGTATGCTCTCCCTAGAGATCCTAGGACGAAAAGACCTTCACTTTATGCGGGCCCTTATGCTCAGTATCCGCCAGTTGGAACATCCGAAGTTATATGGAGTGTGCCTTTGAGCGAATTTACAACATCATATGTAATATGGTGGACTTCCGTAGATTTCTTTAACAGGAGCATAAGAAAAAAACTTTCTCTCGGCGCGTGTGGAAACCGCTATTACTTCTAACAATTCTCAACATTAAAACACAATTCAAGCAACAGTTCACAAATGAGGTGGAGAGATGGCTAGTTATTTTACGTTAACGTTGGATACTACTGGCCCTGCGAGTCCGTCTATATCGTTGGATAGCGGTGCTGAGTATGCGACGGCTCAACTTGTAACAGCAACTATCGGAACGACTGACAGCCCCACTACTGGCTATCAGATGAAGATTTGGGGAGATGTGGACGATACCCACAACCCGAGTATTCAAGCAACAGAAGGCGCGTCGTCGTGGATTTCATACTCAACTTCTCAACAGGTCAAGCTATCTTCTGGAGACGGAAGCAAGACCGTCTATCTGAAGATAAGAGACGACGTTTACAACGAAAGCTCTCAGGCAAGCGACACCATCATTCTGGATATGACGCTGCCTGTCGTAACTGTATCCAACGTATCTGCCACGAAAATTTCGAAGGTTGCTGGAAAGAACAGTATGACTTTCCAGTTCTCTTCTGATTCGATATTTGACGAGTACAAGGTGAAAGTCGTTGCCACGTCTGGAGCTGCTCACGACACAGGTACGCAGATTGGAACAGCAGGAGGATCTGTAAACGTCTCTGGAAGTACTGGCAACTATCCTTCTGCCACTCCAATAACCGTTACCATAAAAGGAGCTGATCTCGAGGCTGCAAGCGGAGGAGACGGAGCAAAGATCATAAAAGTGTTCGTGAAAGATGACGCTGGAAACTGGTCAGCTTAATGGGGAGGGGCGTTAGCCTCTCTCCTTTTGGGGTGATTGTATGAATTACTTCATATTGGAACTGGACACCACATCACCTGTAATAGAGATCAAGTGTCCTGACTACACGACAAAGAGAGAGCCTTTACCGATCATCATTCAAGCTAACGAAGCTCTCGATTCATGGCACGACGTATTCATCATAGACTCTCAAGGCGCTAGGTACAACGTGATACTGACCCTGAACGGAGACAGGTTCGAAGGTCTTATCTCCTTCAACGAGGTTCATCACGGAGTGGCTACGATATTCGCTAGGACGAGAGATGAGGTCTTCAACGTATCCAACATAGCTCAGAAATCCATTGTGGTTATGGCTGATGCCGAGGTGTTTCTTGAAATCCTTATTAGCGAAGAGACAGCAGACTTGCAAATCACAGAGGCAACTATGCCGATACAACTATCTGAGGCTGTTATGGCTCTCGTTTCGGCAGAAGAGACTCAGGACATTAAGGCAAGCGAAAGTGCTAGAGAGATAGAACTTTCTGTTGAGTGGGAGTGAGACAATGCCTTATCAATCAGGTAACTCTATAAAACTAAATGCAACGTTCAAGGACTATTCTGGCGATGCGGTTGACCCTGATCTCGTCAGGCTGAAAGTGTATGACAGCAACTTGACCCTTTTGGACACTATAACTATCGGAGCTGAGCATAGGCTCGCTGCCGGAAGTTACTTCTACATCTACCAGCTTCCTGCTCAGTCAGAAAGCGCATACCCGACAGACCCTATCACCATGTACTCGTATTACTATGAATGGTACGCGGAGATAAGAGGTTCTGTCTCTCTAAAGCGAGCGAAGCTGGACGTGAGCTTTGTATGAGCGTTTCGATACTCTCTGTTAACAGATACAGATTGTCATACATGAGCGGATTCGATTCCGCATTGGTAACTTTCGAGTCTGATTCTGACCTAACCGCATGGCGAATAATGAAAGACGGTTCTTCATACGACACAGGAACGCTCTTAGAAGAGCTTACCAAAGACTGGTCTAACCTCTCAGATGAAACGTGGGGAGCGCAGAGTACGAAGAGCTGGAACGAGCTTTTGAAACTTGACGCAGGTACGGACGTGGTGGCACAGATAAACGCTGCCGAACTTGATTTAGGCACAAACACGATAAATGTTTATGCGAAAGATACGAGCGGAAACTGGTCATTGAGGGAGAGTTAATATGCCGACAACTACTACAAATCACGGACTAACTAAACCTGCTGGAACGGACAACGTTGATGTTAGTGTCCTCAACACAAATTTCGACAAGATAGACGCAATGCCTGTTTTGTACAGTCAGTCAGCAGAACCTACAAACAAGGTAGCAGGAAAAACTCTCTGGCACGATACGGACGACGACACGCTAAAGTTGTGGAACGGCACGGATTGGGTAACCATTTCGGCATCATCTTCAGGCGCAACATGGGGTTAATACACTAACACAAGGAGCGCGAAATGAAGTGGACGATTCACGAAGACACGGTATTAGTTGAAGGAAAGAAGAATAAACGCTCTTACGCGCAGATTCAGGAAGAATTTCGTAACGACCCTAAGTGTAACAACAGGAACATGGAAAACATCAGAAACAGATGGAGGTACTTGAACAAGAATCCGCACAGAGATGAAGACGATTTCAAAAGGATTTTCGAGATTCTCAAGAGGAGGCAATTTATTTCTATAAATGAGCTTGCCGATATGACTAAGACGACTCGAAGCAAGCTCGTTATCTTCCTTCAGAAGATGATGGAACAGGGAAAGGACATTTCGATAACAAATAATGCCGTACTCTTCAATTCTGGTGAAGAGTTTTCAGTCCTTCAACTCGAGAGCGAAGACGACGGATATATTGAGTACGCTCAAATAGCAGACACTCACTTGTGTTCAAAGTATCAGCAATTGACGGCTCTAAACTTCTTCTATGATGAGGTCGCGCGACGAGGGATAAAGTACGTCTTTCACGGTGGGGACGGGGTAGATGGTTTCAAAGTGTATCCTCTCCACACGCCTGAAGTATTCCTCCAAACAGAGGACGATCAAGAAGATTACTTCGTAGAGAAATATCCAAAGCGTGAAGGTGTCAAGACGATCATGATTCTCGGTAATCACCCTGAGTCCTACCTCAAACTTTCGGGGACTGACTTCCTGAAAAAGGCGACGATGAGAAGAGACGACGTAATCTATATAGGAAGGCACTCGGGAATTATAGAGAAGAATGGCTTCAAGTTCTACCTACACCACGGAGACGGCAACGCGTATGCGGAATCGTACAAATTGCAAAAACTTGCAGAGACTTTTACAGGGCCAGACACTCCTGATGTGATTATACAAGGCCACTACCACACAGAAATATCAATGATGATACGAGGTATCTATTGCGCGCACCCTGCCAGCTTTCAGGGAAGGACACCATACGCTGCCAGAAAGGCTTTCGCTGAACCTGTTATAGGCGGTCATATCGTAAGGTTGGAGCGCAAGGGAGACCTTCTCATGAGGACTGTAACTTTAATCGAGTGCGAAGAAATCAAAAACGACTACCGCAAAGAATGGTAAGCCTTTAGAAGGAGAAGACTATGGACGAGAACAAAGAAGGCTGTCCACCCGATTGCAACTTCGAGAAGAACAAGCAGATGTTTGAAGAGTCGATCTTAAAGAAGGTGAAGCAGATGTTGCGTCTTGAATATGACTCTCTGTTTTCGCAGTTCGATGATTACAAGATGGAACAGGCGAAGGCTATCGAGAGTTTCAAGAAGATTCAAGACGAGACTCTCAAAGAGTTCAGAGAGGAGCTTATAACATACTTCAGAGATAAGTTCGAGCCAAATTTCACGCAAGCAATCTTTGAGATGAACAAAAGTCTTGTGGAGAAAGTGATAAACGGTAACTATGATCTAAAGAAGATGCAAATGGAGGAGGCCACAAAGAAAGAGGCTCTCTCAACGTCGGTAAAGACTAAGAGATTAGAGATGTGGCAATTCGTTCTCGTAGCTATCTTTGGAGCTTTTGGAGTAAAAGTGATTGAGTTTATAGCGGGGTTATTCAAATGACAAAAAACGACTTCTGCATGATATATGGAAAGGACGCACTGCTCGTAGAAGGGGCAACAGGGCTTATAGCTGACTTGATTCTTGCTCAGAGCGCTTTGGAGACGGGTTGGGGAGAACACGTGTATGGAAACAACCTGTTTGGGATAAAGGCGAGAGAGGGCGAGCCGTACTTCGAGAAAACGACAAAAGAGTGGGAGATGGGCCATATGGTGAGCAAGGTTCAAAGGTTCGCTTCCTACACATCTCCTTTGGTATGTATGCTGAAGTACTGCGAGAAAATCCGACTACACTACGATGTGGCTTGGTCGTACAGGTACAATCCGCTACTGTACTTCGACAGCCTAAAATATGGAAGATTCGGCGCTTATGCAACTGACCCAAACTATACTGCGCTTTGCATAAGCGTATATAAGAGTCTTCCGAAATGGAGGGAAGATAATGACTGATGTTGTAGGCTTTCTGATCTATCTTGCAATTGTTCTAGTATTCACGTTCGTGATCGTTAAATTGCTTCAGGCGAGAGACAAAGAGACTTCGGCTGTCAATCAGATGATGATAGACATGATACCGACAGGAACGAAGGTAATAACAGACGTTGTGGCCTCTATCGTGAAGAAATTCGATAAAGACCCTGCTAATGATAGCGTAGTAGATATGCTTATGAAATACGCGACTATTAGCGTTGCTTCTATGGAACAGCAGTACAAAACCCTCAAGGCAGAGCTGAAAAAGAACGGCGGAGATATTATCGCGTTAAACGACTCAATTAAAACTAAAGCCGTTGAGCTGGCCGAGAAGCTGGCAACCTCTGATGGGAAGGAGCTTGCTCCAGATCAGAAAGAGATGATGCCAGATATTGTAGAGGCTGCGTTAAAATTCTTATTTAACAAATGAACGAAGTAACAGGAGTTAGGATAAAACTGCCAGAGCTGACGACTACGGACTTCAAGTACAACTTCCTCCCTGTGTACGAGAAGGACTGGTTCAGCATAAACCTTTCACTCGATTCCAAAGAGTTCAGGGGAACGTTAGGTTTCCGAATCAAACCGCCGTTTTACTTTCACGTCGGCGGAGCATGGAACGTTCGCATAACATATTTCGATCTACTCATAGGATTTGAATTGAGATTCTAATAGACGCGTTCATTCTAAACCTCCTAGACCTGATGAAAAAGCCCTCCCGATATGGGAGGGACTTTTTTCATTAAAATGACGCGACTCTCATCGCGTCTAATAGACTTTGGTAGGGTATTAGAACTATCATCGCGGTACTAACTGCTGGTCGGGAAGACAGGATTTGAACCTGCGACCTCCTGTGCCCAAGACAGGCGCGCTTCCAACTGCGCTACTCCCCGCTCACGAATCTAAATATATCAGATTTTAGGGATGCCGTCAATAGTACAGAATCAGAGTAATGAATTGAACGGAGAATAGAGATAGAAAAATCCACTCCCAGTAGCTTGTCAAAGATCTAGGCTATCATTTAGACTGAACGGCAATCATGTGGTTCAACATGGGAAACATCAAGAGCCATTTACAGGAAATGTAGTAGAATATTTATTGAGGTGGTAATAGTTGGCTGCGATTGTTACATCCAATCTCGTGAAGAAGTTTGGTTCTTTTGAAGCTCTGAACAAAGTGTCCCTTTCAATAGAGAGTGGTGATGTCTACTGCCTTCTCGGACCGAACGGGGCCGGCAAGTCAACCCTGATAAGGATCCTGACAGGTCTGATGAAGCCTACTTCGGGCAACGTGAGAGTCGCAGGAATGGATTTGAACAGTAAAGCAAGAGAGATTAGAAAGAAGGTCGGACTTGTTTCGGAGCGGGTTATTCTTTATGATCGACTCACTCCCATCGAAAATTTGCTTTTCTTTGCTTCGATGCTCCGTGTTGGCAGAAAGGACGCGATGAAGAGGATCCACGATCTCCTCGAGAAGGTAGATATGCTTGATTGGAAAAACAAGCCGGTCAGAGTCTTTTCGACTGGGATGAAGCAGAGAGTGAATTTTATAAGGGCTTTGCTTCATGATCCGGAGATACTATTCATGGATGAACCGACCCTCGGACTGGATCCCCATTCGACGAGGACTATTAGGAACATGGTGAGAGAGCTCAATGAATCGGGAATAACAATAATCCTAACTACACACGTAATGGGTGAGGCTGAGAGCATTGCGAAGTCAGTTGGCATAATGCACAGAGGAGAGTTGATCTCTAGTGGGAGACTAGAAGACATTCTTGCTTCTATGAAGAGAGATCGAGTTACCGTTACGGTGAAGGGTTCACCTGATTTCTCCTTAGAAAAGATCGAGGGGTATCAAAGCGAAATCAGGGTTGATGGAGCAGTGAAGATAAACTTCCAGCCGGGGTGGACTATCGAGGATGTCCTTCCAACGGTTTTGCGGATGAAACTTGAAGTGATTGATATTGAGCACAAAAGACCTTCTCTTGAAGATGTATTCGTCGAACTTACCGGAGAGAAATCATAGAGCAAGAAGACTCCATGGATCGATTTTCGAACCACCTTCAAGTCTTGACTTTTCTGCAGCCCAGCACATGAGGTGACTCTGAATCGAGTCTTTGAACGAAGTTGACAGTCCTCCCGTTTCGCCTTTCAGGTATCTCACGAAATCTCTAGTAATCTCCATGTCGCCGCCGCCGTGCCTTGACCCGTCATGTGATATCTTGTAAATCTTCGTCTCTCCTGAGAAGAGTCTCACCTTGACTCTGTCTCTTTCAAAGTCTCCGTAGACCTCTCCGTCGCTTCCGCTAATGAAGATCTTCCTTGTCTTTGAACTTGTGAAGGCATTCATGGAGAAAGAAGCTTCCGCGCCGTTTTCGAACGAGACTAGAACATTCTGATAATCTGCAACGTTGTTGTCGCTTCTGAAAACGCATTTGCCGTAACTGCCGGTACGAAGAACATCCCTTCTCTTTTCGAGTGACATATCATTTCCAATCGTATTCACTGGCCAGCAGGTATTATCCGAAAGATACTGCGTCACGGCCGAATACGGGCAGGTTTCTTTGAGAGGACAGTCCAGGCATCTTTCTGTAGAACTTGCGGGCGCGTTCTCTCTACGGAAGTACTTGAGGTCACCGTGGGAAACGACTGAGAGTGCTCTAGAGGAAAGCAACCAGGTAAGGATGTCCATGTCGTGACAACTCTTTGAGAGAATGGAAGGACCTGTACGTGTCGAGTCTCTCCAATTTCCCCTTACGTAGGAGTGAGCGAAGTGATAGAAGGCGACCTGCTCCGTGTACTCAACTGCAATTAGCTTTCCGATAGCTTCCGATTCAAGAAGCGACTTGATCATTTTGAAGAAGCCAGAGTATCTCAAAACGTGGGCAAGAAAAAGCCTCGATGTGTCTGCGCCGGAGCTTATCAAATCCCTGATGCCGTTCAAATCGGCAGAGACCGGTTTCTCGAGTAGAACTGCGTAGCCACTTTTAAGAGCTTCGATTGCCGGCTCTACATGCACAGCCTCAGGTGAGGCAACGATAACACCATCTGCAAACTTGGGTCGTGAAAGGAGCGATTTCCATTCAGCCACAGCATTTTGAGGAATAATAGAGTGATCCTTTGCAAATCTCTCTCTTCTAAACTCATCAGGCTCAGCCACAGCAACCACGCGCGCACCGTCTACTAAAAAGACAGCCTGACCATACGCGAAATACCCTCTATTTCCCGCGCCTACCATTATTAGATCTATCAAGAGAATCGACCACCTTAATCTTCACTGAACCGATTCTATCACTCAATTCTTATGGAGGAAGATAGTCAAATTCTCCTTGATGTGATATAAAAGGAAAGATTAAATTTGAAAGGAGTGAAGAGTTTGACAGACATAAAGAGAAATGACACTGAAATCGTTCGTGTCTCGAAGAGAGAGTTTAAAGGCCACGAATTCCTTGATCTCAGGATCTACTATCAAGATGATGAAGGCGACTACAAACCAACTAAAAAGGGAATTACAATCAATCCCAAACTCGTCGATGAATTGATCGACGCCCTCAATAAGGAGAAGGATTCGGCGCCTGTAAAAGAGTGAGCTTTTTGCCAAATTGAGGCAAGAGTGGGAGGTTAGAAGATGTTTGCATTTTTCTTCCACCTCCCTTCTTGTACTCTTGCTTCTCTTTACTTCTCTCTGGTTGTTCATAAGCTCCGCACTTTTTTCCCTCATTGCGAACGGAGAGCATAGGATAAGAGAGCCTAAGCGTGGCTACAGGTACGGTTGTGTGTTGGAGCATGCCAAGTAGGAAAGTTTTTCGTTCTTGGTCAAGGTAGAAAACTTTTCACGCTTGGGAGAACGTGTTTCGGGCGAACGGCCGTTCGCCCCTACAAGAATTTCGCGATTCTTAATGGGATCACAGATAGAGAAGATCTACCTGCGTAGCAGACTGGCTTTGAGGATCTTTCCCCGCGAAGCGGGCCTTGCGTCCACTGATGCTTTTCAGTGCATTGTTTTATTCTTCCTCGCGCAGCGAGCCTCACTTCCTGGGATGTACTTCCC
Organism: Mesotoga sp. UBA6090; assembly: GCF_002435945.1. NCBI lineage: Bacteria > Thermotogati > Thermotogota > Thermotogae > Kosmotogales > Kosmotogaceae > Mesotoga > Mesotoga sp. UBA6090. The sequence continues at coordinate 12,027 of NZ_DIXC01000039.1, read as the reverse complement.
AGCATCACTTCTTCAGAGGTTCTCACCCAGCCTCGCGTCTAGTATTCTTGGTAGCATCACTTCCTGAAACACTTCTTTTATCTAGCAAAACCCGCTCTCATCAACCCGGTTTTCTTAACCCGTTCTTCGTAACCCGATCTTTCTAACCCGCGCTCTGTAACCCGCTCCTAGTAACCCGTATTTCCTGACCCGTTCTTCCAACCGATCCTTCGTTTTCCAGCGTACAGCCTTCAGCCTTTCTTATCCCAGCGGCTGTTTTAGCTCTGCGTAGCCGGGACTGGCCAGGCGAAGCCTGACAGGCCACCGAAGGTGACTGGCCCGCACAGCAGACCGACTACTTTTTGGCTTCTGTCTTGCGCCTGTGAGAGGGCTTCCCCTCTTCGGGCGAACGGCCGTTCGCCCCTACAGAATCACCTAAGATTGTCATCCCGTAGTGTTCCTGTACGGGATCTCGCACCTAGGAACCGCTGTACGCTGAGAAGACCCGTCCTTCGTTGTCCGTCCCAGATCACGGACCCGTCCTTCGCCAAGACCCAAGCCCAGATCCTGACCAGGAGCATTGTCAGGATGACTTTGAGAGCGGGATGACACTTATCATTGCTCTTTCAGATAGAGGTCTGGCTTCTTCTTGCAACTTGTATCTTGGAACTTGCAACCCCGGACGGTGGACCGTTGACGGTTGACCTGAGAGGCTTCCTCGCGTCAGCGAGCCGTACCGGTTTGTTCAGCAAATGGGTATTATTTGTGATGGTCTTTCCAACCCCCTACCCGGACCTGCTACCACGCTATCAGCCTCACTTCTGTTCTTACTCTTCTCATAAAACGTTGGTCCATTGAAGATCAATGCCTGTCACATCAGTAATGATTTACTTCTCTTTGTCAAGCCGTAAAAAAACGTTTATAATCTGACTATCAGGAGATTTTCGGGGTGTGAGATTTGAATATTTACGCGATTCTGACGTTCTTTCCAGTGGCTATCTGTTTTTTTATGGTGTTCCTTTGTTTCAGGCAGAGGAGTCTTTTGGAAGCCAGGACTCTTGGTCTACTAATGCTGTCTATAGCGTGGTGGTCGCTTTTCTATGCGCTGGAGTTGCTTTCTTATGATCTTGAAAGTATGAGGCTTCTGAACAAGATTTCTTATCCAGGAATAATGTCCGTTTCGGTCTTCTACTTTCTTTTCTCCATGGCGCTTGTAGACAAAAGAGATTGGTTTGGCTGGAAGAGGATTGTGATGCTATTTATTGTGCCCATTGCCGTTTTGATTGCGATGTGGACAAATGAACAACACTGGCTATTTTACTCCCTTAGTGAGCTAGATCAAACTTCGGCTTTCCCCCTGCAGAGATTGGTTCACGGGCCACTGTTCTGGGTTGCCATGTTGTACAATTATTTCTTGCTTTTATCAGGAATCGTTGCTGTCTTCAGGAAGTATATCCGTTCGACGGGTCTGTATAAGGGTCAGTTGAGGATTACTCTACTGGGAACGGTATTCCCCATATTGGTCAACATTAACTACTTGTTTGACTTTGTTGATATAGGATATTTGGATTTGACTCCTTTTGCCTTTACAGTAGCCGGCGTTTTTGCCGCCGCAGGAGTTTTCAGATATAGATTGTTCGACATACGTCCCGTAGCCAGAGAGACTGTAATAGAAAGGCTTCCAGACGGGATAGTCATTCTTGATGATGGCGGAAGAATAGTCGATTTGAATCCGATGGCTTGCAAAATGTTGGGCATAGATGCTTCAGATGCTATTGGAAGCTCAGTTCAGGAGGTCTTCACCGATATCGAGTCTCTTGTAAGCTTCTTCACTTCTGGCTCCGAAAAGAGGGAGTTGAACGTGCGAGAGAGAGTCATAGAGATAAAGCAGAGTCCCATCTATAGCAACAAAGGCGAGATCAGAGGGCATATCGCGTTGTTGACTGACATTACAGAAAGAAAACAGGTCGAAGACGCACTGCGCCAGAGTGAGGAGAGGCTTGCGCTTGCCGTGAAGGGCGGGAATGTTGGTCTTTGGGACTTCAATATAGACAAGGGAGAGCTTTCGATAAACGATCGATACTACCAGATCATGGGGTATCCTGGCGGCGATTCGCTGATAACCTTTCAGGACTGGAAGGAATTTGTGCATCCAGAAGATCTTCTTCCTTCGCTTGAAGAGATGGAGAGATGTTACAACGGAGAGAAAGATTACTTCGACATAGAGTATAGGATGCTTTCAAAAAGCGGTGAGTGGGTCTGGGTTCATGATAGGGGGGAAGCTGCAGAGAGAGACAAGAATGGAAAGGCCAAGCGAATTCTTGGAACCCACATCGATATTTCCCCAACCAAACAGATTGAAGAGGCTCTTCGTGAAAGCCAGGAGAGGTACAGGAAACTGGCGACTACGGACATGCTGACCGGTGTAATGAATAGATACTCACTGAGCGAGTTATTAAGAGCCGAAATGGAGAGATCAAGGCGTTATGGAAGCCCACTTTCACTACTGATGTATGATCTTGACAATCTCAAGATGATAAACGATAATTATGGCCATCTAGCCGGTGATGAAGCTCTCAAAATTACGTGTTCTTACATTCAGTCAAGCATCAGAAGTTGCGATTATCTGGGGAGATGGGGCGGGGATGAGTTTCTAGTTATCGTAACTAACACCAATCTGGAAGGCGCAAGTAAGATGGCCGAAAAACTCAGATCGGGGCTGTACGAGAAGGAGCACAAAGACTTTGGAAAGCTGAGCATCAGCATCGGGGTTTCCACTCTCCATAAGGATGAAAGTGATTTCGATGCCTTGCTGCGCCGCGCCGACATAGCTTTGTATGAGTCAAAGAGAAAGGGTAAGAACAGGGTTACATCATATGATTGATTGCACCATTAGTATTGAAATTGAAGAGAAATGAAGCTAGGTTTGAGTAAGTGGCATTTAGGTTGATTTTGCATTCCCGATTGTGCTAGACTATGTTAAGCGTGACAGAGATGATGAGAAAGTCGTGCCTGTTTTAGGCGGCGGCTTTTTTTGTTTTGAGATGATCTTTCATTAACATTTGTGAGTCATAATTTTTGTGATACTGATTCTTTCATTTGTGAACAGTGGGGTGATACGTTTGCGGCGTCGAACCAGGGAAGCTCTCACCGGTTGGGCAACTGTCTTACCGGCTCTGATAGTTCAGGTGATCTTCATCTATTTGCCTCTCGCGTGGGCTTTCTATATTTCCTTTTTTAACTGGAATATGATTAGGCCAATGAGGTATGTAGGGTTTCAGAATTACGAGAGGTTATTCTCATCTGCTGACTTCTGGAACTCTATGAGTGTAACAGGGATCTACATTCTTGGTACGGTTATTCCTTCGGTTGTTATAGGGTTGCTGCTCGCCGCTCTTCTCAATATTGAATGGATAAAGGGTAGGGGCATCTTCAGAACGCTATTCTACATTCCGGTTATCACTTCTATGGCGGCTGCGGCTGTAATTTGGGGCTGGTTATATGAACCTAATTTCGGATTGGTTAACTACTTTCTCTCAATATTCGGCATTAACAACATCAAGTGGCTAAGTGATCCGAATTATGCACTCCTTGCTTTGATCATCGTCGGGGTCTGGAAACGTATAGGTTATAACATGGTTCTCTTCCTAGCTGGGTTGCAGACTATTCCAAAGACATATTATGAAGCTGCCGAGATCGATGGGGCTACGGCCTGGAATAAGTTTAGAAACATTACGCTTCCTCTACTTTCACCAACAACACTTTTCGTCTTTATTATGCAATTCATCGCATCGTTCAGGGTCTTCGTCTCGGTATCTGTCATGACGAATGGCGGGCCGGCGAAGAGTACTCAGGTTATCACCTATTATCTGTATGAAAACGCATTCAAGTACTTGAAATTCGGATATGCTTCCGCAATTGCAGTTGTTATGTTTGCGATGATGATTGTATTAACCCTGATCCAATTTAGACTCAGCAAAAGGAGGGTGCATTATCAATGAGAAGAAAACCGGCCCTTCCTATTAGACTCATTGTCTATCTGGCGATTATTTTCGTGGCTGTAATTATCAATCTTCCATTTTTCTGGATGCTTGTTACCTCTTTCAAGACGGAAGATGCGGCTTTCACAATTCCCCCGAGCTTCCTTCCTACAATTTTCGACTTCAGGAATTTCGTGAAAGCCTTTGAGCTAATTCCTCTTGCGAGATACATAGGGAACACGCTTTTCGTAGCGCTAACCGTAACTCTGCTCCAGTTGATCTTCAATTCACTAGCCGCTTACGGGCTCGCTAGAATCAAATTCAGAGGTGCTAACGTGGTCTTTATGATTCTTATTGGAACACTAATGGTGCCTCCTGAAGTAACGATGGTTCCGCTGTACGTTATCGTAAAGCAATTAGGCTTCATTGACAAGTATCAAGCTCTCATTATTCCCTTTATGAGTTCTGCGTTCGGGATTTTCCTGCTTCGCCAGTTCTTCATGGGAATTCCTAAAGAGCTTGAAGAAGCTGCAATCATAGATGGCGCAAGTAGAATGAAGATCTTCTTCAGGATCATTCTTCCTTTATCTAAACCTGCATTATACACAATGGCCCTGTACACTTTCCTCGCACACTGGAATGAATATATGTGGCCGTTGATTGTAATCAATGATGCAAAGAAACAGATGATTCAAGTTGGTATCTCCCAGTTTGTTAGCGGTTGGGAGACACAATGGACTCTTAGGATGGCCGCTTCAACCACGGCTGTAATTCCAATAATAATCTTTTTCTTCTTTGTTCAGAAACAATTCGTGGAAGGAATCAGTATTTCAGGGTTGAAAGAGTGACCCAAATCTTGAAAGGGGAGGTTTTTTTATGAAAAGAACATTTCTAATCACACTTCTAGTAGTAGCCGTTGCTGCGATAGGGTTCGCGGCACCGGTGAAGGTAACAATGTGGTATGCCCAGACGGGCATATACTCCCAGACTCTCCTCGACATTGTGGCAGAGTTCAACAAGCTGCATGAGGGAGAAATCGTAGTGGAAGCCGTCTATACCGGGAACTACCAGGACACGATGCAGAAGCTTCTTGCAGCCATGGTAGCCGGCGATATGCCTACACTCGCACAGATTGAACAGTCGAGAATAGGTCAGTTTGTCGACGGCGGTGCGTTCCAGGATCTTAACTACTTCATTGACAAGGATCCCGAGTTCAAGGCAACGCTCGATGACTTCTGGCCGAGATTCATTCAGGCTAATACCTATGAGCAGGGTCTCCTTGGATTCCCTCTTAACTGTAGCACCCCGTTGATGTACATCAACAGGGATCTTTTCAGGCAGGCCGGACTTGACCCCGACAATCCTCCGAAGACCTGGACCGAGGTCTATGCTGCTGCAAAGCAGATCAAGACTCTGGGGGAAGACATTTTCGGTTACAGATTCGGTGTCGATGACTGGCTTCTCGAAGCTTACATTTGGCAGTTCGGTGGGCAGATAATCTCCGAAGACGGCCGAGAAATGTTGATCTACTCGCCTGAGACAGTGGCTGCATGGAACTTCTTCCAGAAGGGTGTTAGAGAAGGAATATTCATATTCGGAGTCAGCGGCGGAAACGAACTCGATCTCTCCGGAAGAATAGCGATGGTTGTCCGTTCTACCGGAAGTCTTGGGTATTTGAAGCAGAATGCGAAGTTCGATCTCGGTGCTACCACTATGCCCGGTCAGGTTAAGGAAGTTGTTCCGATAGGTGGAGCGAATGTCTTCATGTTCTCTGCGAGACCGCAAGCGGAGAAGCAGGCAGCATGGGAATTTCTGAAATTCCTAACTTCTACTGAGAACACAAAGAGATGGTCACTTGCAACAGGTTACATGACCAGCAGAATCTCCGCCTTCGAGTCTCCGGAGATTCAGAAGATCATGACAGATGATCCAAGATTTGCCCTTACTTATCAACAGCTGAGAGACAGCGCTGTGAGGAGACCATGGTACGGACCATATCCAGAAGTACATGCAATGATAACTTCTGCCTGGGAAGATGCAATGTCTAACCCGACTAAAGATGTTGATGCAATTCTGAAGAATTTGCATAAGGAAGCTCAGTACGTGCTCGATGATTACTACTTTTGATCGATAGCAAGACAAATGGGGGCAGTCGTTGGCTGCCCCTTTTTTTAGAGGTGATTTCGTGAAAAAAATTTTGATAGTGGTTCTCGTAGTTGTTTCATCGCTCTCTTTCGGTCAGGTTTTCTTTGGAAACATTCACGCCCACACTTCTTATTCAGACGGACTGGGGACTCCGGAGGAGGCCTTCGAACACGCGAGAAATTCAAATGTCGTTGACATACAGGCAATAACCGACCATGACCACGATCTGAACTATCCGCTTCCAGATGGCTCATGGAAACTGGACAGAATAATCGAAATGGCCGAGAGATTCACTGTTGAAGGCGAATTCATAGCAATTTCAGGCTTCGAGTGGACGCTGACCAGTCGGGGACACATAACGATATACGACACTTCGGAATGGATTGATAGAAGCACAACGGATCTCTACGACATCTACAAGTGGATCGTGGATAAGCAGGCAACGGCTCAGTTCTGCCACCCTGGAAGGAAGTACGGTGATTTCCTCGATTTTGAATACTTCCCCGAAGTGGATCTTTATATAAACACGATTGAAGTTGGAAATGGTGCCGGATCGAATTCGAATAATGTGATAAAGCAAGAATATTTCGAGAGGTATCAGCGAGCTCTCAGTCGCGGCTGGCATGTTGGAGCATCCGCAAATCAAGACAATCATCAGAAAAACTGGGCGACAGTAAATGATGCAAGGACCGCCTTCGTAATTGATGAACTGACAACGGAAAGGGTCTATGAAGCGCTGAAGACAAGGAATATATACGCCACTGAAGACCGTAACGCTTTCATAGCATTCTCCGCTGAGGGCGCGAAGATGGGCGATACACTGTATGACTTTCCCAGGGCCACTCTTAAAGTTGAGTACAGTGACCCCGGTGAGCGTGTTCGAAGAGCTGCGATCTACAGCAACAACGGAATAATCGAACTGGATGTTTCCGGTGATGAATGGGAAGTCGAGATAGATGTCGAAAACCCTCTTTCATATAACTGGTACTTCGTCAAGATCGATCAGATCGATGGAAATGAGCTGGTCTCTTCTCCAATCTGGTTTCAGAGCAGTACGAACAAATACCTTCTAAATGCAAGGACGATCGATCCAAGACCGGTTAAAGGACTCCCATTTGATGTCGGTTTCGACCTGATAAACTCTTCGAGAGAAGATCAGTTGATTTCAGTTGAAGTGAAGAGCGGAGAGACTATCGTATTCTCAAAGAACTACGAGATATCATCTATGACCTGTCAGGAGATCGTCGAGACCTCTAAAACTGAAGAAGACTCTCTTGACTTCTTTGTAGATGATGAACTGGCATTCAGAGTCAACGTCGATTATGTCGGCTTCACTGCTCATCTTGACACTTCTCATGAAAATTATTTTCTGACAGAGTTGAAGCCGTTGACTCAGCTTTTCGAGGATCTCGGTGGTGAGGTGAAGCCCGTAATTGGAGAGCTAATAAAGAAGACGACCTTCAGCGGTCAAGTCCTTATACTTCCCCTACCGGATGCCGACACTTTCATGAAGGACTTCATGGAAATTTCTGAAGAACAGGTTGACTTCATCGTTGATTATGTTAGGAACGGCGGGCTCCTCGTTATTGTACTTGCAAGGAAGGAGATCACTCACCCAGCGATCGAGAGCTATAAGCTTCTGTTTGAGAAACTCCCTTGGATGGTCGAAATTGAAGAAGGTGGAAGATCTGTTTCTGGTACCGGTACCAGAAATCTTGAGATAGAAGATGGGGGTGGAGTGGTAATCCTTACCTGGGAGGAAGCGACGGGAATGGAGCCGATATCTGAAGGAACAATCGGCTATATAGAAATGAAGTTAGGTTTGAGATGAAGTGAGGGATTGATTTGTCTAGATTAGAGAGTTTCACACTTGGTGAAGAAGGAAAAAGAATATTCGGAATATGTGAGTATCCTTCCTCAGGGAAAAGTTTCCCCACCGTCCTGATGTTCCACGGATTCACGGGGGAGCATATAGTCTCCACATTCAAGTTTCCCCGTCTCTCGAGAAGACTCGTCAAGAAGGGAATAGCAACGGTGAGATTTGATTTCAGGGGTTCCGGAGACAGCGAGGGTGAATTCTACGAGATGTCACCGTTGACTGAGCTTTGTGACGCAGAGGAAGTCTATTCTTTTGTCAGATCGAGAAGCTGGTGTTCGGAAAGGATCGCTGTTGTCGGGTACAGCCTGGGTGGTATGGTTGCTTCGCTTTTTGCCGGGAGACATCCCGAGATTAGTTCACTGCTTCTGTGGTCGCCCGTAATAATGAATCAGGAGTTCTTCAACCACGAGGATTACTCTTTGAAAGACGGCGAGGAGTATAAGGACGTTCTGGGACTGAAGCTCGGATCGATCTTCTTAGAAGACGGTCGCAGTGTCGATGCTTCGGAGGAACTCAGAAACTATGAAGGAGATCTTTTGATTGTCCATGGTTCCGACGATGAATCGGTGCCATATCTTCCGGTAAAGAAGTATGCAGATGGGAGAGGGTTGAAGATACATACTGTAGAGGGAGCCAATCACAAGTATCAGAGGATAGACTGGATAGAGGAACTCTTTTCGGTTTCCTCTGATTTTCTAGCTAAGACACTTTTGTAGCGGGCGTCAAGGCGCCCGCTATTCGGTTATTTGCTTCCTTATCTCTTCAAGAGCTTCGTCAAGCAGCTTTATCTCAGATCGGAAAGTCAATTCTCCATCGTGAGTCTCAGAAATTACCAACCCCTGTCTGGACAATCCAGCGAGAGTGTTTATTGCATTATGGCGATGTAGGCCAGACAAACCTACGATACTCGAGAGAGTTTGACTCGAGTGTAGAACGTTGCGAAGGATCACAATTGCCTCTTCCTTTGACATCGTACTCATTATGCAGGCAGCATCTTGCTTTTCGACCGTAAGACTCCGCTCGCTTATCCTGTCGGCGCCGACAACAGAGATAATCGAATTCTTTTCGGGGACCTCGATTGTGGTAGAGGAACCACCAAGAAACCATGTAACCAGTAATCTCAACTCTTCAACAGATGGATCAAGAGCGTCAGGATCAAGTAGAAAGTGCAAAAAACTGCTCCCGAACTGTTTGAGATTTTCTTCGAGAAGTCCAAGTGAGTGGGAAGTGGAAAGGGTAAAATCCGGAGATGCTAGTAAATTTTCCCTACCGAATTCAAGGAGCTTCACGAAGGAGTCGCGCGTTCTTGACTGATCCTTCAACATTTCGATAGCTTCGTATCTGCCCGGGTTGGTAAGAGTAGGGTTTGAGAAGGCAAAATCCAGAGCAGCCTTTTCATCGCGTTTGAAAGACTTAATAATCATATCGTCTAATTCATCTGGCTCCTTGAAATCGCTGCTCAAGAACATATGAAGCAATCTCTCCGCTGAAGTCTTCTTGATCAAGCCAAGGAGATCTGAAGGAGAAGGGGAGTCCTTAAGGAAGAGATAGGGAACGACTCTGAGACCAAAGAAGGCTTCCCAGCCGAAAAACCTTTCCAGCCATTCACGATAATCTGCAGGCATAGACAGGCGTGACTTCGAGACCCATTCCGATAGAAAGTCAGAAGATCTTCTATCGTTATGGATCATTCTTTCGTGGTTGTTGAGCCTGAACAAAGACATGAGCAGTTCGATTCCACTACTTTCAACGGTTGATATATTCACAAAAGACCCTCCGAAAACTCCCAGCAAATCCGTGTTCTTTACAAACAATGTTAAGAATCGAGGAGAGGCTAAGAGATCTTCCTTATACTATTATGCCTCAAACGCGAATTTAGAGTGAAGTAGGGTGTCGAGCATGGGGTCTCGGGTGTCGAGAAGAAAAGCGATTGACCCCTTTACCACTCTCAGTGCTGATGAAAACATTATCTCGGTAGCGGCTTTTCGAAGACTCCTTGCATCGTTTTAACAAAGCGACTTGTTTAAGTGCCTCACTTTGTCGTCCCGTATAGCCTGCCCCAATGAGCCTGCCCTGAAAGCCTGCCCCAGAATGCTCCTGTTTAGGGTCTCCTGTTTGGGGGGTCTGCACAGGATCTCGCACCTAAGAGCCGCTGTACGGTGAAGAACGAAAACCCGCTAATCGCTGAAAGAGCCGCTTGCTAGGAAACGCTGGACGCTGATCGCTGTGAAAAACCGTCCTTCGTTGACCGTCCAAGATCATGGACCCGTCCTTCGTTAGGATCAGTCGAGATAGAATAGCTGGAGAGGTTCGCTTCCTCACGAGAAGGCACCTGAAGAGCCGCTGTTCGCTGATCGCTGAACGCTGTGAAGTGCCGTCCTCCTTCAGCCGTCATCGGTCCTCCGATTTTTCAAGAGACTTGGAGAGTTTCCAGAGCATTCTACTAATGCTTTCAGCCCTGTTCTCGATTAGATCAAGCTGATCTCGATTCATATCCAAACTAAAAGGAAATCCCCAGCTGGACCACTGTCTCGTTCAAAGAACCGCGGGCAAGATATAGAAAAAGGTCAAAGTCTTTCTTATGTTTCTTCCCTGCTCCTTCGGCTATATTCGACACAACTGAAACCGCTGCCCTTCTTAACTAAGAAACAAGACTGAATTTCTCATCTGAAGGGAAGAAAGAAGTCAATTCATACACATCCTTCGCGAAGGACTTGCCCACTTTCCAGACTTCCAGATTCTTGAAACCAAATTACATTTCAAACCCCGATGATTCTTAAGTATTCTGATACAGCTTCCTAATTCCGCCGACGGTGGACCGCTGACGGTTGACTTTGTTCTTAATGCCCTTGCTCTTCCAAGCGTTCAGCATACAGCGAAGAGCGGATCTTCGAGCCAAGAACCGAGATTCTGACCAGGAGCTTTGTCACATGACATAAAAGGCTGAAGGAAGATAAGTTTGAGAGGGGGATGACACTAATCATTGCTCTTTCAGATAGAGGTCTGGCTTCCTCTGGCATTGGAACTGTACTCAAGAAAGGAAGGTGATTCGCCATGAATCCGGCAGTAAAAAACGAGAACGGACCTCTGGCAGGAGATCCGCTCTCAAAAAAACAAAATAGAAACCAAATCAATGTTAGCACTTCTAGTCAGAAAGTGACTAATTCTGTCTACAGTTTCTGCAACAGTGATATTACTTCGGAAGGAAAAGCAGTATCAACAGAGTGCGGGTCGGGAAGAACCGGGCCTGCATTCTCTGAGAAATTAGCTTTTCAGAAATCCCAAAACAGAGAACGGCTGACGGAGAACCGTCAACCGTTCCCACTGTCCTACTCCCGAATCAAGGCCTTCATAGAATGTCCTCACAGGTTCTATCTCCGCTATTTCGAAGGACTTCCTGAAGCTCATGGAGAGGGCAGAAAACACAACGGCCTCATCTTAAGGGCGATGTTCAATTCCTTCCTCGGTAATTATCCTACTCCTCTTCTCTTCGGAGAGAACCTGAAGAGGGACCTAGACGAGATAGAATTCGGGGGCCAATTCCTCAAGAGCAAAGATGTTGTAGCTCTCAACATCCCCTTCGCACTGGATAGATTCTCGAATTCAATTCCCTTCGACGAACCGGAAGTGGTATTCAGGAACTTAGCGCAGGCGCACATGGAGACGAGCGGACAAACGTCCCTCGTTCGGCTAAGATCATGATCCCGTCCTCCGAGAAGAGCGGTTCTTCGTTCCAACGCTACGTGTCCAGGTTCTTCGTTCTAGGCCCAGGATATCATAATGCTGAACTTGTTTCAACATCCAGGTCCTTACATTCTGGTTTTGATTCTTATTCTTGCAACTGATTCTCTGCTTTTCCGACACCCAACCCGCTATCCCCAACCGCGGTTTTTCATAAGATCAGATCCTGAACAGGAGCAAGAGGATGACTTTGAGAGCGGGATGACACATATCATTGCTCTTTCAGATAGAGGTCTGGCTTCTTCTTGCAACTTGCATCGTGGAACTTGCAACGCGTACTCGGTCTGACCCTTGGTTATTGGA